>CAMJXZ010000001.1 GCA_946409855.1 uncultured Clostridia bacterium
ATCATATGCCGCAGAAAAAAACAGGCAAAACCCCAGCCGCGCGCATGAGCCCCCCGAATGCCCCCGCGGACGACGCCCCCATGACCGCGGAGGACTATCTGGCGCTGGCCGATGAAGCCACCTCCGTCAAAAAGCGCCTGGAATATATCAAAAAAGCCCTGGAGCTGGAGCCGGACAACCTGTTCGCCCAGCTCATGGAGGCGATTGAAAACGATGATCTCCTCAGGATGATCAGCCTCTCGGAACAGATGATCGCCCAGGAAGAAGCGTCCCTCCGCGATCAGGGCTATTTCAAAAAAGAATGCATCGGGGATTTCTGGCTGATCTGGGAAACCAGGGACTACATGCGCATGCGCATAAAGCATCTGGGCATGCTGACCATGATCCACCGGCTGCGCGCGGCGGTGGCGGAGGCAAAAGACCTGCTGCGCCTGTGCACCGGGGATAACGTCGGCGCGCGCTACATCCTGATGGGCCTGTACGTCGCCCTGGAAGAAAAGGACGAACTGGAAAAGCTGCTCGGCCAGTACGACGAGGCAGGGCCGGAAACGCTGTTTGCCCGGTCCATGACGGCCTTCCGCTTTGGGGATATGGAGGAAGCGCTGGCGCAGCTCAAAAAGATCCGCGTCTCCAGCCTGCGCTCCTTCATCCATGCCCTGCTGCGGGACGAGCTGGAAGAAACCTATCCGGAAGAGTTCGAATCCGTCACGTATGACGGCATCTACCAGTACAACACCATCGGGCATCTGATCGAGATCTGGGAGCAATGGGCTTTCCTGCTGCCGGATTCCTCAGCGTATCTGGAGTGGGCGTATGAAGCGCTCAAAAAGCCCCGGGTCAGATCATAACCGGATGCTTCGGACGTTATCATCGGAGGAACAGCCATGCTATCAACCGTGCTGAGCTGCGCGCTGAGCGGGGTGGACGGGATCCCGGTGCAGGTGGAGACGGATATCTCCGGCGGCAGCTTCGGGCTGGCGGTGGTCGGCCTGCCCGACGCCGCCATCCGCGAAAGCCGGGACCGGGTGATGCCCGCGCTGCGCAACAGCGGGTTTTTCTGCCCCTCCGGCCGGGTCACCGTCAACCTGGCCCCGGCGGACCTGCGCAAGGAAGGCGCCGCCTTCGACCTGCCCATCGCCCTGTCCATCCTGGCGGCGACCGGGCAGATCCCCGAAAAGGCGCTGGACGGCATGCTGGTCTTCGGGGAGCTGGCGCTGGACGGCCGCTGCGGCGCGGTGCGCGGCGCGCTGCCGATGGTGCTTTCCGCCCGGGAACAGGGCCTCAAGGGGGTGATCCTCCCGGCGGACAACGCCCGGGAGGTGGCCGCCGTGGAAGGCGCCGTCATCTTTCCTGTGCGCACCCTGGCGGAGGCTGCCGCCCACCTGAGCGGCAGCCGGCCCATCCCCTGCCAGATCCAGCTCAGTTTTGACGAGATCCGCAGCGCCCGGCCCGCCCCCGCCTACGACATGAAGGACGTCAAGGGCCAGCTGGGCGCCCGCCGGGCGCTGGAGATCGCTGCCGCCGGCGGGCACAACCTGCTGATGGTAGGCGTCCCCGGCAGCGGCAAAACCATGCTGGCCCGCTGCCTGCCCGGCATCCTCCCGGAAATGACGGCGCAGGAAGCCTTCGACGTGACCCGCATCCACTCCGTCGCCGGCCTTCTGCCCGCCGGCCAGGGGCTGATCACCGAGCGTCCCTTCCGCACCCCGCACCATTCCGCCTCCCTGCCCAGCCTGATCGGCGGCGGCCCGGACGCCCGGCCGGGGGAAATCTCCCTGGCCCACAACGGCGTCCTGTTCCTGGACGAGCTGCCGGAGTACCAGCGCACCGTGCTGGAAGCCCTGCGCCAGCCCCTGGAAGACGGGTTTGTGACCGTCAGCCGCGTCCGCGCCCGCACCCGCTACCAGGCCAACTGCATGCTGGTGGCCTCCATGAACCCCTGCCCCTGCGGCTACTACGGCAGCCGGGTCAAGCAGTGCCGGTGCAGCGAGCATGAGATCCGCCGGTACCTGGAGCGCATCTCCGGCCCCCTGCTGGACCGGATCGACCTGCAGGTGGAGACGGACGCCGTCCCGGTGGACGAGATCAGCCGCGGCGGGGAAAGCGAATCCAGCGCTTCCGTCCGCGGGCGGGTACAGGCGGCCAGGAAACGCCAGGTGGAGCGCTTCGCCGGCACTCTGATCACCTGCAACGCCCAGGCCACCGGCAGCGCCGTGCACGAGCTGTTCCCCCTGAGCGGCGCCTGCACCCAGGTGCTGCTCAAGGCGGTGGAAAAGCTTCACCTTTCCATGCGCGCCTACACCCGGGTGGTCAAGGTCGCCCGGACCATCGCCGACCTGGCGGGTGAGCCCGACATCGCCCCACAGCACATCCTGGAGGCGGTGCAGTACCGGACGCTGGACGGGAAGTACTGGGGCAGCTGAATCAGAACCGTTTCCGCACGACGTATGAGGTGCCGAAATGCCAAGTGAATCTGAACTGCGGCCGCACCGCTGCTGCTTTCTGGGACACCGGCCGGAAAAGCTGGACCAATCCCCGGAAGAAGTGCGGGCATGGCTGGAAGAGCAGATCGACAGCGCGATCGCCGACGGATACACCACCTTCATTTCCGGCTGCGCGATGGGCGTCGATATCTGGGCCGGGCAGATCGTCCTGCGCAAAAAGGCGACGCACCCGGCCCTCCGTCTGATCGCCGCCACCCCCTGGCCCGGCTTCGCCGGCCGCTGGAACGATGAATGGCGGCGGCAGTACAACGGGCTGCTCAAAAACGCCGATCTCGTCATCAACGTATGCGATCATTATCATGACGACGTGTTCCGGCAGAGGAACGAGTGGATGGTCAATCACAGCAGCCGGGTGATCGCTTTTTGGAACGGCACGCCGGGAGGGACCAAAGACGCGATGGATTACGCCAAAAAGCAGGGCGTCCGCGTCGTCGCCAGCCTTCCGGGCGGGGAGAATCGTCTGAAAAGGGAACACAAGGCGGAGGCAACGCCGCCGCGCAGGCTTCCTTTTCCGGACAATCTCTTGACGGAAACAGGACTTTCGGCGATCTTCGGCGAGGCCAAATACACGGAGCTGTCGCCGGATCAGCGCAAAGGGCTTGCATACAGCATCGGGCTGCTGCCCCGGAAGGAAAGGGCGCTGCTTGAGTACCGCTACGGAGAGAGACGGACGCTGCAGGAGTGCGGCGAGCGCTTCGGCTTCAGCCGCCAGCGGGCGCATCAGATCTCGGAAAGAGCTCTCCGGACCCTGCGGTCCCCCGCCCGCGCCGCTTTCATCCGCGACGGCTACGAAAAGGCGGAGCTGGCGCTCCGGATCAAATGCGCGGAGCAGATGAAAAAAATCCTTTGTGCGCAGCAGAAGCGCCGCCCGCTGATGAACGAGGAAGACGTCGTCAAGCTGGTCTTTCAGGGGATGCTCGGCGTCGGGCACCTGATCCCCTCCGAGGAGCAGGCCCTTGAACAGCTCCGCGCCGAAATGAGCGGCCTGGCGCCGGACGCGGACGAGCCGCTGACGGAAAAGGTCAGCCCGCAGTGGTTCCGGCTGAACCTCCGGGCCGCGAAGGCAAAAGGCCTGGCGGAAGCAGACATCGCCTGCATGTTCTGCCGGTCCGCCGGGCGGGAGCCGCTGGCGTTCACGCGGCAGAACGTATACAACTTCTGCGTCAAGCTGGACGGGTCGGACAGGATGAAGGCCGCGGCAGAGAAGGTGCTGGACGGGTCCCGGCTGCCCGCCCATTCGGAACAGTACCGCGAGGCTTACCGCCCGGCTTACCGGGTGCTGCACTTCGACTTCCGGAAGCTGCGGCGGGAAGAGGACGAAGACTGATCAAATGCACTCTTCATTCTGCTGTGTGTCTAGTCATCATCGCTCTCCTTTACGTTACTACTCCTGAAATATCGCACGGCATTCTTCTGGGCAGATGCGATTCTCCACTCCTACGCAGCCGCGAAAGAGAAGGCTGAAGGTCTCTCATTTGGGAAAGAACCGCGTGCTGGATGGAGAATACTTGGGCTAAAACATGGATACATTTGACGTTACTTTATCAGAACAGTCAGTATTATTTATTCAATTTATATATTTGTATAGGTAGGATTTTTATGAATCATGTAATCAAGAATATAATTCTAATAATGCTTTCTGCTATCTTTTTGTTATCATTAGTCTGTTTTCCCGCTTATTGTGTAAATGAAACAGAAAATCCGTCAAAAATACAAAAAGGGCTATTTGTTTACTTTGGACATTACGAACAAGATGATAATATAAATAATGGGCCGGAATCAATTGTATGGGAGATTATATCAATAAACAAAGATAAAGCTTGGCTTATTAGTACTCATTGTTTAGAATTTATTCAGTTTAATGATAATATAAAAGAAAATCGATGGGAAAGAAGCACTATTAGAAAATGGATGAATGAAGAATTCTTTTTTAAGGCTTTTTCCACCGAAGAACGGGATGCGATTGTTTTATCAAATAATTCCAATGCTTTTTCAAAACAGTATATAGAACATTACTCCCATTATAGCTGGATTCATAATACACCAGAGCCAAACACATATGATCAAGTTTTTTTATTGAGTACTAAGGAATACGAATCATTTAAACCGCATCCATGTGATTATTCACAACATGTTAAAAACCAGATCGATAAAGAAGAGAAAATGTATAGATCTAGCAATTCCTTAAGAAATAGATCATATTGGTTACGCTCTGAAAACTGGGATCCATGGAGTGTAGATACTGTATCATCAATAAATTTATCATCAAGCATGGTAAACTCAAATTGTTGCTTTCGTCCCGTAATATGTGTTAACAAAGAAAAATTGAACACGCTCGTAAAACCTTTTATATTGTCTTTTAACCCTTTTCTTTATGATTATTTCCGCGAATATACTTATATGGAAGCTTTACAGATTTTACAAGAATCCGGGTTTACAAACATTTCTGTAATTGGAGAAACAACAAAAAAAGAATGGTTTATTACATACGAATGTTTAGTGGATAAAATTGCCGTGGGAAATGAAGTAGTATATTCGCGGGAACACATCTATAACTTTGTTCAAAACGGATTTCTTCCAGATACACCAATTACCATATATATGAGTGAAATCGCAATTAATGGTAGTTTCGATTTTTGATTTCATGAAAAAAGCAAAAAAGGCAAAAGGCCAATTTTTAATCGACTAGCAGAAACCACTATTTGTTTTGTAAACATAAGCAAAGAAATTTTTTGTGGTGATTCGTTTATAACCATTCTCATTTTCCCAAAACTAAACAAGAGAAAGAAAAATATGTCCGGCATCACAAGAGACGAAAACGGCGCGTACCGCTGGTACGGCGTGATCGACAGCGGGTATGAGCGCAAGACCTTTCGGATCGTGTTCGGCGTGTGCGGCGGGATCTGCGTCCTCTTCCTGATCATGAGCGCCGTCCTGGGCGGCGAAATGCTGAGGGTTACGCTGCTTTCGTCCCTGGGGGTGATGGCGGTGGCCGGGGGCGTCTGCCGGCTGTTCGGCCGCAATGCCGGGCACCGGACGCAGGGCTACATCATGACGGAAGACAGCGTCCTGTTCATGCAGAGAAGGGCCAACGCGCCCATTTCCTTTGGGAGCGTCCGGAAAGCCGTCGTATATCCTGCCCGCGATATGATCGAGCTGTTTGAGGCCGCCGGTTCCGGGCCGGTATTCGCGCCGCACGAAGATTTCGCCTTCGTGAAGGACTTCATCCTGCAGCGTCTGCCGCGGGCCGCGGTCATCGAGTACAGATAAACCGGCCGGCAGCGGACAAAAAAAGCCGGAACGCGCCGTCCCGCCGGAACCTCAATATGAAAAAAGGAGCGTAAAGCGCAATGACGAACCAGGCCCTGCAGAAGCTTTATTTCGGCGCCTATTCTTTCCGGGAAACGGAGGACGGGTGGCTCCAGGCCTTCCAGTATTCGGAGGAACAGATGGCCTATTTCCGGACCGCCTTTGACTTCTGGTACGACCGGTGCATGGCCACCACCGCGAAAACGCTGGAAATGACCACCGGCGCGCGGACCGTTTCCTTCGACTACAGGCTGATCTGGGAAGGGTCGCAGGATTCCTTCGAGCTGGCGGTCGGCGGGCTGATCACGGACATCCGGTATGTGAAGGATCTCCCGAAGGAAGGCACCCTGCGCTGGACGCTGCCGGCGGGAGAAAAGGACGCGGTCTTCTACCTGCCGGCGGACGCCACCGTGCTGATCCGGAACTTTGAGGCGGATGGCGCCTGCACGCCGGCCCGGAAAAACGAAAAGGTGCTCTGGCTCGGGGATTCCATCACCCAGGGCTACGGCCCCCTGCGTTCCGCGCAGACCTACGTCAGCGTGGCCAACCGGCTGCTGAACTGGGACATCCTCAACCAGGGCATCGGCGGGTACGTCTACGACAAAAAGTCCCTGATGAGGATGGAGGGCTACACGCCGGACAAAATCGTCGTGGCCCTGGGCACCAACCAGTTCGGCTGCGACACCATGAAGGACGTGGAGGAGTATTACGAAACCCTGACCGCGCTGTACGGAAAGACCCCGGTCCTCTGCGTCACGCCCCTGTGGCGCGGCGACGTGCCGGACGGGCTGCCGACCCTGACCCGGTTCTGTGAGAACGTGAAAAAAATCGCCGGCCGCTATCCCCAGGTCACCGTCGTGGACGGGTTTTCCCTGGTGCCCCACCTGCCCGAGTATTTCCTGGACAACCTCCACCCCAACGCCCTGGGCGCCGAGGTCTACGGCCGGAACCTGGTGGAGGCCATCCGGAAGCTTCATTTCTGACCCGCCGGCAAAGCGGAGCCGCCGCGCCGGAAGAGGATTCCCCCGCGCCGCCGGGAACGTAAAAAAGGAGCGAAGGATGAACCTGAACGAACTGGACGCCTGCGTCCGGGAAAAAGAACCGAACATCTGCCAGATCTGCGTCCGGAAGGACGGGGAAGAAATTTATTCCCGGGAATGGAACGGATATAAAAAGACGGACACGGCGCACATCATGTCCGCCACGAAAAGCGTTTTCAGCCTTCTGACCGGCATCGCCTTAGACCTTGGCATGATCCGTTCCACGGAAGAAAAGGTCCTTTCTTTCTTCCCGGATTATCCGGTCAGGCGCGGGGAAAAGACGATTCAGGACGTCACCCTCCGGCACCTGCTTTCGATGCGCGCGCCGTACAAGGGAAAGGGCGACCCCTGGACCAAAGTGTGTTCCAGCGAAAACTGGACGTTTGCCTCGCTTGATTTTCTGGGCGGAAAAAGGGGCGTCACCGGCGCGTTCGATTACCGGACGGTCTGTCTGCACATTCTGTCCGGCATCCTGTACCGGGCTTCCGGCATGAAGCCGGTGGATTTTGCCAACCGGTTTCTCTTTGAACCGCTGGGGATCCCAAAGCACCGGAACTATTATGCCCGGAGCGCGGAGGAGCACAGACAGTTCACCATCGGGAAATCGCCGAAAGAAAACATCTGGTTTGCCGACCCGGAAGGGCTCGGGACGCCGGGGTACGGGCTTTGCATGAGCGCGGAAGACATGGCAAAAATCGGCCAGCTTTGCCTGAACCGGGGAACCTGGGAAGGAAAACAAATCGTCTCCGGAGAATGGATCGAAAAGATGACCCGACCGCAGCCGGTCGAAAGCAGCGCCTTCCGCGGGATGCAGTACGGCCTGCTGTGGTGGATCATCCGCCCGGGGAAAAACGTGTACGCCGCCATCGGGAACAGCGGCAACGTGATTTACGTGGATCCGGCCCGGGGCGTCACCGCCGCGGTATCTTCCTTCTTTAAGCCCACCGTATTCGACCGGGTGGATTTTATCGAAGACATCCTGCTTCCCTGCTTCCGGTAAACAGACCCCCGCTTCCGGGCGGTGAATAAAATACACAGGAGGCCCCGCTTGATCGAAAAATGGAAAATCCCCGTCTGGCCGGTGACCGGGCGGGAGCCCAGAACCGTATATGTCTATCTGCCCGCGGCCGCGGCCCGGGACGGGGACGAGCGGTTTCCCGTCCTGTACATGTTCGACGGGCACAACGTGTTCTTTGATGAGGACGCCACCTACGGCAAGAGCTGGGGCATGGGCGAATATCTGGACTGGACGGACACCGGCCTGATCGTCGTCGCGGTGGACTGCAACCACCGCCCGCCCCGGGGCCGGCTCAACGAATACTCCCCCTTCACCTTCGACGACCCGTACTTCGGCCATGTCACGGGATACGGACGGCGTTTCATGCGCTGGCTGACGGAAACCCTCAAGCCGGTCATCGACAGCCGCTACCCGACCCTGCCGCAGCGCGAAACGACCTGGATCGCCGGCTCTTCCATGGGCGGGCTGATGAGCCTTTTCGCCGTCAGCGAGTTCAATCACGTCTTCTCCCGCGCCGCGGCGCTGTCGCCCTCCGTATGGGCGGGCCGCGGCCGGATGGAACAGCTGATCCGCAGAACGTCCTTCGGGCCGGACACCGTCGTCTACATGGATTACGGCTCGGAGGAGGCCCGGGGGCAGGCCCAAACGACCGGATGCTTCTGGCGCTGCGCCGGCGCGCTGGCGGACAAGGGCGTATTCCTGACCGCGCGGATCGTGCCGGACGGCCGGCACTGCGAAGCCTGCTGGGAACAGCAGATCCCCATTTTCCTGCCGGCGCTCATGTATTCCCCTCCCGTCCCGGACCCTCCGGGAACCGAAGAATCCACCCAAGCCGAAGAAACAGACGAAAGGAATGAAGACCCATGAAGAATTTTGTTTTTATCTCGCCGAATTTCCCGGCCAACTACCAGATGTTCTGCCGGGAGCTCAAAGCCAACGGCCTCCGCGTGCTGGGGATCGGGGACTGCCCGTATGACGGGCTGACGCAAGCGCTCCGGGAGAGCCTGACGGAATACTACAAGGTCGGCTCCCTGGAAAACTATGACGAGGTCTACCGCGCCGTCGCCTATTTCATCAGCCGGTACGGACGGATCGACTGGCTGGAGAGCAACAACGAGTACTGGCTCACCCACGACGCGATGCTGCGGACGGACTTCCGCATCACCAGCGGCTGGCAGACGGAAGACCTCAGGCGGATCCGCTACAAGAGCGGGATGAAGGAATACTACCGGCGGGCGGGCATCCCCGCGGCCCGCTGGCACATCGTGGACGATTTTGACGGCTGCATGGCCTTTATCCGGGATACCGGCTGGCCCGTGATCGCCAAGCCGGACGACGGCGTCGGCGCTTCGGATACGCACAAGCTGACCTGCGAGGAAGACCTCCGGGCGTTTCTTGCCGGGAAGCGGCCGGAAGTCTCCTATATCATGGAGGAATTCATCACCGGGCGGACCATCAGCTACGACGCCATCCTGGACAGCAACGGCGACCCGCTCTTTGAGACCGGCAACGTGACCCCGATGCCGATCATGGACATCGTCAACAACCAGGACAACACCCTGTTCTATATCCTCAAGGACCTGCCGGACGACGTGCGCGCTTTCGGCCGCGCCGCGGCCAAAAGCTTCGGCGTGCGCAGCCGGTTCGTGCACTTTGAGTTTTTCCGCCTGACCTGCGACCAGCCCATGGGCAGGGCCGGGGACGTGGTCGCGCTGGAAGTGAACATGCGGCCCAGCGGCGGCTATTCCCCGGACATGATGAACTTCGCCAATTCCACCGACGTATACAAGATCTGGGCGGACATGATCGCCTTCGACCGTTCCACGAAGCCGGAAGGGGAGCATTATTACTGCGCCTTCGCCGGCCGGCGGGACAAAAAGCATTTCGCCCTGTCCCATGAAGCGCTGTGCGCGAAGTACGCCGAACAGCTGCGGATGGTGGAGCGCACCCCCGAAGCCCTTTCCGGGGCCATGAGCGACCAGATGTACCTGGCCGTGTTCCCGACCGAGGAAGAGATGTTCGCGTATTTCGACGACGTGAGCCGGGAAGCGTAAGCAAAGCCCTGCCGTAAAGCGCCTGTCCGCCCGCGCCCGGCGGCCGCGTTCCCCGCCGGAAGCGGCGCCGACAAAAAAACAACGACCTGAAGGAGACAACCGGCATGAAAAAGCGCCTGTTTACCCTGCTGCTGACTTTCGTGATGCTGGTGTTCCCGTTTTCCGCCCCGGCGGAAGATGCGGGGGCATTGTCTGGCTATACGCTTTCCAGAGTGGTGATCCTGAGCCGCCACAACATCCGCTCTCCCCTGTCCGGCGGCGGCTCCATGGTGGGCGAAATCACCCCCCATGCCTGGTTCCAATGGACCTCCGCCCCGAGCGAACTGTCCCTGAAGGGCGCCGTGCTGGAAACCATGATGGGCCAGTATTTCCGCCTGTGGCTGGAAGACGAGGGCCTGATCCCGGAAAACTGGCAGCCGGAGGAGGGCGCCGTGCGTTTCTACGCCAACGCCAAGCAGCGCACGCAGGCCACGGCCCGGTATTTTTCCGCGGGCCTGCTCCCGGTCCGCGTGGTGCCGGTGGAATGCCGCGCGCCCTACGATGCCATGGATGACACCTTCAACCCGATCCTGCGCTATATTTCGGACAGCTATCTGGAAGCCGTCCTGGAACAGATCGCCGAACAGGGCGGGGAAGAAGGGCTGAACGGATACAGCCGCCGGCTGCATGACGCCATCGCCCTGCTCATGGACGTCACCGACATGGAGGAAAGCGAAGCCTACCGGTCCGGCAAGTACGGCCAATGGCTCACGGATGAAACCCATATGGTCCTGGAAGAGGGCAAGGAACCCGGAATGGCCGGCCCGCTCCGGTACGCGACCAACACGGCGGACGCGCTGGTCCTGCAGTATTATGAAGAACCGGACGCTCTGAAGGCCGCCTTCGGGCATGAACTGACCCGGGAAGACTGGGCCAAAATCTGCGGCATCGTGGAAACCTACGTGAGCATCCTCTGCTCCACGCCGCTGATCGCCGTCAACACAGCCCATCCCCTGCTCGCGGAACTGAAAAGCGAAATGGAGCAGGAGGGACGGGTCTTCAGCTTCCTGTGCGGACACGACTCCAACGTCGCCGGCGTCCTGGCCGCCATGGGCGCGGAAGCGTACGAGCTGCCCGATACCCTGGAAACAAGAACGCCCATCGGCGGGAAACTGACCTTTGAACGGTATCTGGACGCGGACGGCGAAGCCTGGTACGCGGTGAATATGGTGTATCAGAGCACCGAGCAGCTGCGGCAGGCGCAGCCCCTTTCGCTGGAAAATCCCCCGGTGAAGGCGCCGCTGCGCTTTGAAGGGCTGGAAACGAACGCGGACGGGCTGATCCGCGAATCCGACCTGCTGAACCGCCTGCAGCAGGCCATCGACGCCTTGGACGCCCTGCAGGAGGAGTACGCCGACCTGGAAGAAGCCGCCTGAAGCAAGCGGGAAGGAGGACGGCATGGCCATCCGCAACATCGGGATCTTCGCCCACGTGGATGCCGGAAAAACGACCCTGTCCGAGCAGCTGCTCGTCCACGCGGGCCGGCTTCGCCAGGCGGGCAGCGTGGACCAGGGCACCGCGTACACAGACCGGATGGACGTGGAACGGCGCAGGGGCATTTCCGTCAAAGCCACCTGCGTTTCCTTTTCGTGGAAAGGAACGCAGGTGCGCCTGATCGACACCCCCGGCCACACGGATTTTTCGGCGGAAATCGAGCGCTCCTTCTGGGCCATCGACGGGGCCGTGCTGGTGGTGGACGTCGTGCAGGGGGTGCAGCCGCAGACGGAAGCGCTGTTTGAAGCGCTGTCCGCCCAGGGCCTGCCGATCCTGTTTTTCCTGAACAAGACGGACCGTCCCGGCGCGGACCCAGGGCGCGTCCTTGCGCAGATCCGCAAACGCCTGTCCCCCCTGGCGGTGCCCGCCTGGGATGAGGACGGGCTGACGGAATTCGTCTGCGCTTCCGACGATACACTGACGGAGCGCTACCTGAACGGCGCCCCTCCGGACGCCGCCGAGCTGGACCGGTACCTGGCCGGGCTCACCGCCCGGGGAAAAGCATACCCGGCGCTGTACGGCTCCGCCCTGCGCGATGAAGGGATCGACCGGCTGCTGGACGCCGTGACCCGCTGGCTGCCCGGGCCGGAAACGGAAGGAGCGGCCCTGTGCGGGGTCGCCTTCTCGGTTTCCGCGGATCCCGTCATGGGCCGCGGTCTGTGGGTCCGGCTGTTCGGGGGACGGCTGGAAAACCGGATGCCGGTGGACCTGGTCACCGGCACGGACAAAATCACCGGCCGGGACATCGTCGTCCAGCGGAAGATCACGCAGATCCGCAGCGACGAAGGGCAGGACATCGGCGCGCTGACCGCCGGCGGCATCGGGATCGTGTACGGTCTGGGCGACCTTGCCATTGGCCACGTGTTCGGCCGCGGGGATCTTCTGCCCCGGAAGGTCCGGCCCGGCCAGTTCCGCGCGCCCCTGATCACCGTTCAGGTCATCCCGGAAAAGCCGGAGCAGATGAACGCCCTCCGGGAAGCCTGCGCGGTTCTTTCCGGGGAAGACCCGCTGCTGAAAGCCCGGTACCTGAGCGGGACGGGCGAACTCCAGCTGCAGGTCATGGGCAAAATACAGCTCGAGATCGTGCAGGAGCTCCTGTCCTCCCGGTTCGGGCTTTCTGTCCGGTTCGGGGAGCCCACGGTTATCTACCGGGAAACGATCCGGGAACGCGCGCGGGGGTTCGTCGCCTATACCATGCCCAAGCCCTGCTGGGCCATCCTGGAATTTGACCTGGCGCCCGGCCCCAGGGGCAGCGGGGTCACTTTTTCCTCCATCGTGCCGGGGAAAGACATCCTGCCCCGCTACCAGCATCAGGTGGAGCAGGCGCTGCCCCAGGCCCTCAGCCAGGGCAGGCTCGGCTGGCAGGTGACGGACGTGCAGATTACCCTGACCGGCGGAAACCATCACCTGATCCACACCCACCCGCTGGACTTCATCGTGGCCACACCCATGGGGATCCAGGACGGCCTGCGCCGCGGCGGCAGCGTCCTGCTGGAGCCGGTCCTGGAAATGAAGCTGATCATCCCGGACGAATACGTCGGGCGGATCATCAGCGACGTCCGCACGATGCGCGGCAGCGTGACCGATTCCTCATCCGAGGACGGCGTCACGGTGCTGACCGCCGAAGTCCCCGCGGCGGCGAGCCTGGATTACCCCATCGCCTTCGCCTCCGCCACCAGCGGCCGGGGCAGCATGAGCACCCGGCTCAAGGGGTATGAGGAATGCCCGCTTGCCCTGGGGAAAACCGCCCCCCGCCGCGGGGTGGACCCGCTGGACACCGCGAAGTACATCCTCGCCGCCAGGAACGCGCTGGACGGGAACATCTTTGACTGACCGTCAGGCGCAGCGGCCAAAAACGCAAGCCCCGGAAAGAACCATCATCCGGCTCTTTCCGGGGCCATTGTTCTTTTCAGGGAGGCGCGCCGCCTGAAGCGTTTCCTCATGCCGCGGCGGCCCGCTCAATCATCGTAATAATGGCTTGTTTTCACTTTGGTGATGTGCTGATCCGTCCCATTCAGCGCGCCGTGGGCGGCGACGCTCCTTTTCATCGCCCGGACTTCGCTTTTGGACAGGCCGCCATAGGTCAGCTGACCCTCCAGTGCGCTTTCTTCCTCCGCGCTCAGATAAGCTGTGCTGCCGCTCATGGATACCTTTTCCGCCGGCGAAGAATGATCCCAGGTCTCGCCAAAGGTGTTGAGAATCCATCCAAGGCCGCCCAGGACGATCACGAAGGCGATGAATGCCGGATAGAAGCAGGCCACGGTGCTGGCGGCCGCCACGATCAGCAGCGACTGCGGCAGATGCCGGAACTTTTCATAAGACGGGATCGAGACAAAGTACACGAGCAGGCCGGCGTAAAACGATACCCGGATGCACACGGGGGTCATGGCTTCCCGGAAGAAATCCTTCATGATCAGGCCGATCACCGCTTTGAAGACCGGGATGCCGATGTATTTCGCGGAAGCCACCGCTCCCGCCAGGCAGAGCGGGAAGCCCAGCACCGCCAGGACGATCCCCTTCGCCGTCTTCTTCTGCCGGAAGCTCCGGATGATCTGCGGGAGGGAAAACCAGATGCAGTCCGCCGCGAAGACCGGCGCTCCCCAGACGGTGAACAATTCAAAGGTCGAGAAGATGCCCTGATAGCGATAGCCCCTTTGTCCGACGGCGATCATCATGGCAATCGTTGCCGCCAGCGCGTGCATCAGGGCAAGCCCCATCCGCGATTCATCCGATGGCTTTTTCACGGCAACCCACACCGGCCCCCCGGCCAGCACCGCCGCCAGGATAACCGCCGCGGCGGGAAACTGTTCCATCAGCACCGTATACTGACGGAGCAGAGACGGGATAAAATCAAAACTGTTCAGGAAACTGTGCAGGAGCTCTGTCAGAACGACCATCATGATCCCTCCTTGATGCATAACCGACCGGGTCGTCAGAAAACAGAATCACTGTCCCCTGGGGACATCCTGATGATACGGTTTTGCCGGGCCATTCTGTAAGGAGCTTTTTCCCGCGCCGGAGAGGGAAGGTAAAAAGAAAAGGGGCTGCAAACTGCGGCAGCCCCTCGATTGATGGAAACAACAAAAAATTCAGCATAAAAACCAGAAACGCACAATGACCGGAAGATTCAGAGGAATCCGCAGCGGCTGGGAAGGAAAAACCTCATCCGTCACGCCTGCGGCGCAACACCTTCCCCAGTGGGGAAGGCTTTTGGAGCCTGCCGGCTGGCAGACTCCAGTGGTGGCCCGAATGGCCGGAGGAAGTAAAATGTGACTTTCCCTACAGATTACAATCCATCGGGGGGTACAGCAGTCCGTTTGCTTTTTCCATCAGCCCGGCGGCAGGGCCGGGACGGTCAGTTCCTGTATATCCTTTCAAAGCGGAGATTTTTCGCCATATCGTCGAACACCCCCTGGGTCAGCCGCCGGCCGACGCATTTGGTGCTGGTATGGGAGTTGTATACGCCCACCAGGGTCGCCACGTTGTTGCGGTAGATGAAGATCGGCGCGCCCTCCCCGCCGTAGGGCAGTTCCTTTTTGTTGAAGGTGAACAGCTTGCTGCTGCTGACGCTGAGCGTGGCGCTGTGGATGGTCAGCGAGCCGGAGCTGGAATACGCCCCGATGCGGCAGGATTTGCCCTTGAACTCCGCGTCCCCGGCGTAGCGGGTGGCAAACCAGCCGGTGGTCTTGCCGACGTCCCTCTTGAAGCGGACGTAGCCGATGTCGTCCTTGCTCTGGTAGCCGTTCTTGAAGCTGTCGAAATACCAGTAGGAGCACTCGTCGTCGTACTTGTAGAAATAATTGCTCTTGCTCTTGTAGCCGAAGTAGAACACGATGTTCTTGGCGGTTTTGTGGTGCTTTTCACAGACCAGGTTGTGCCCCGCCGTGATCAGGCCGTTGGCGCAGATCATCGCGCCGGTGCCAACCCGGGTACAGCCGCATCTGTATTTGATCTCCATATAGGCGATCGCCGACTTGGGAAATTCGGTGTATCCGCTGCCCGCCAGGGCGGTAAAGGGAAGCAGCGTCACGACAGCTGCCAGGACCAGGGCCATCAGGCGTTTCATGTTCATCTCTCCTTTTTCTTTTCCGGAATGCTTCGTTGTGTTCCTCTGCGTGTCAGCCGTCAAGTGCCTGTTCATTTCATCATCCTCCCGGTAAAACCTTTGTGGTCAGGGACCCTCTCCGGAGCACCGCTTCGGTGTTTCCCTTTGATGTGTCCATCATATACCGGAAAAAGACGCCGGTGTCTACCGGGAGTAGACGAACCGGAATTCCGCCAGGGGAAATCCGCCCCTTACTTTTCCCTTCGTCTCCGGATCGCGCCCCGGAGCCCCGGAACAAACGAAACGACAGCCCCGAACGCCGCCAGCTCCGCCCCGATCTGCAGCCGGCAGCTGAGCCGCCGGTCCCCCAGGGTAGCGGGCACCTCGCTGGTTTCCGGGGTGGAATAGATGCGCTGAAGAACCGCCCGGTCCAGTACGAAGAACAGGGCGAACAGCGCGGCCAGAATCAGCGCCAGCCATAGCCCGCGCCGGTCCAGCCAAAGGGACAGCCGGCCCGGGCGCAGCGGCGGCCGGACCGCGCGCAGCAGCCCCCGGGCGCAAACCGCCAGCAGCAGAACGGCAAAGATCAGCATCTGGAGATAGGCGTAGAACATCGCGACCGATTCGTACAGCCGCTCCTGCACTTCCATGCGGTTCAGCTGCCAGGTCCTGAAGGCGTCCCCTGTCATCCCGGAAAAGGTGAACGTCAGAAAGAGCATCAGGGCGGTCAGGATCGCAAACACGATGACCTTCCACAGTTTGACGGGACGAGTTGTCATTTGTTCTCCTCCAGATACTGGTAAGGCACATGCCTGGTCAGCCATACCCCGTTCACGGACAGGAAGAAAGGATACCCGTCTTCCGCCATCTTTCCGGCGTTCACCCGGAAAACGAACGGCTTCCCGTGCCGCGTGCCCACCCTGACCGCGGTCGCCTCCTCCGCGGAGAGATGGACGTACAGCCGGGATTTGGGAACCAGCCCTTCCCGCAGGATCGAAGGCACATACTTTTCTCCCGTGCCGTGGTACAGCACGGCCGGCGGCTCAGTCTGTTTGAGTTCCACGTCCACGGGGATGGAATGGCCCTGGTTGGCCCGGATCAGCGTGTGGTCCTCGTTGAAGGAATAGCGCTGCTTGCTGTCCGTCCGAACGATCTCCTCCAGGTCCTCCATGGTCAGGGGATGCGTTTTGCTCACGCCTTCGATCAGTTCGTTCACATCCGCCCAGCCGTGTTCGTCCAGGGTGATGCCCGCGGCTTCCGGCTGGTGCCGCAGGACCAGGGAAATAAATTTGCTTGTATGGATCAGATCGCTCATAAAAACCAGTCTCCTTTCAAATAACGGGTCTGCGGTGTTTCCGGTCCGGCGCGCCGGTGCCTTTTTTAACCGGGATCCTCCGCGCGGATCCGCACGGCGTCCGCTTCCGGCATGAGCCTTTTCATCCACCGCTCAACGGAAAGCGCCCTGTTTTCGGGGATGCCGCGGTTCACGCCGTAGACCCGGGCGCCCGGGACGCATTCCGAAAACTCCTTCCCGACGGCGACCGCTTCCCCCACCACGCTTTCCTTGAAGCACCGGCCGCCGAAGTACAGCAGGCTGCCCGCCGATTCCGTGAGGGCCGGCTCTTCCGGCCCGAAGTCTTCCCTCCGCAGGATTTCTTTCCGGATGACCAGCTGCCGGATGAGGCAGTGGATAAAGCAGCCGCAGCCGATCTTTTTGAGGCTCTCCGGCAGCACAAGCCGCCCGATGCAGCAGCCGTTGAAGGCGCCGTCCTCCAGCAGGACGCAGCTTTCCGGAAAAACGACGTCCTCCAGGATCAGCGCGCTCCGGAAATCCTCCGCCCCGGCCCGGGAACGGCCGGCCCCGATCACCCGCACCCCTTCCGGAATCCGGAGATGCCGGACCGACAGGCGGAACCCTCCCGGCAGATAACCGCCCTTTTCCAGCGTATTGTCCGGGCCGGCGCAGAACGACACAAGCCGTCCGTCCGGACCGACCTCAAACGTTCCGCTTTCGTTGATGATTTCGGTGTTTGCGCAGTTTTCGCTCATCGCCGTTTTCCTTTCCCCCGTGTCCGCTTTAATCCCACAGCCGCCACAGGTACTCCTTCAGCATATCAAACCCGGCTTTCATTTCCCTGTCCGCAAACTCGTTGAGCACAGCCTGGCCGTTGTTGATTTCGCTTAGCTGTCCGTTCAGGTATCCCTGCACCATTCCCTCCGGGATGGTCTGCAGCGCCGGCTGCAGCTGCGGCTTTTCCAGGCACTGGCCGATCAGGGAGGACAGCACCCCGTCCGGAAGATCCATCCCCCTGAGTTCCGAGGCGTTTCTGAATTTGGCGGCCATTTCTTTCAGAATCCGGCTCCATTCCTCCGGTTCGACGTCCATCGGATGGGCAAAGTGTCCGTACGACAGAATCTCCAGCATCTCCGCCAGCAGATGGGGAATGTACTCGTCCAGGTTCCACACGGCTTCCGTGTAAAACCCTCTTTCCGCGCACTCCAGCCGGTATATCTCTTCCTGTTCCGGAAACGCCCAGGGCCGGTGCGCCCAGTCCAGCCCGTACGGATCCTTCAGCAGGCTCCGGGCCCGGTGCTTCAGGTGATCCGGCAGGGCAATGCTTTCAGCGCTCAGGCCGCCGCAGCCGAAGAACACATTCCGCCCGATCACCTGAACGCTTTGCGGAATCGTGACGCGCGTTAACCCCGCGCAGCCGTTGAACGCGTCGTTTTCAATGATCTCAAGGCCGTCCGGCAATTCTACGCCGCTTAAGCCGCCGCAGCCGGCAAACGCCCGGAAACAGATCCGCCGGAGGGACGGCGGCAAAGTGATATCCGCCAGGGAGGCGCAGCCGGCAAACGCCCCGTTGCCGATCCTTTCCGTTTTGGGCATTGCCACGGTCGTAAGACACCCGCACCCGTAAAACGAGTAGCCGTAGATATATTTTGTTCCGGGGAGCGCAGCCTCTCTCAGGCTGCCGCACCCATAAAACATTCCCTGATTCAAATAACGTACTTTTTCCGGGATCCTGACCGTTTCCAGCCGATCGCAGCCGGAAAAAGCAAATTTGCCGATTTCTTCCACGCTGTCCGGAAGGACAACGGTTTTCACGGTCCGGCAGTTCCGGAACGCGCCGTAGGCAATTTTCCGAATGCCGTCCGGCACGACAGCCGTTTCTTCCTCCCCCGCGTACCGTTTCACGGTGTCCCGGCCGCTCAGGATCAGGTGATGCTCATCATCGATGATTTGAAAGCTTGTCCCCGCTTCCGTCCGGGTCTTCTCCAGCCTTCCGCCGGCGCAGCGGACGGAATATTCCTGAAGGTCGGCCCGGTCCATCATCTGCTCATTGAACTCGCTGACGGAGCCATCAAACCGGAATTCTTTCAGCCGGCCGCAGTCCGAAAAATTCCCCAGCGAAATCACGGAAAGGCTGCGGGGGATGGTGACGGACGACAGCGATCCGCAATGGCACACCGCACCCGGTCCAAGCCTGAGCACACCCTCCGGAATGACATACTCAGATTCTGTTTTCCCGGGCGGATACTGGACCAGAACGGTCCCGTCCCTGCTGTACAGCACGCCGTTCACGGACATGTATGTCGTGCTGTCGGGAGACGCGTGGATCGCCCGGAGAGAGCCGCACCGGATAAAGCCGCGGGGAGAAATCTCCGAAACGCGTTTTCCGAGCCATATCTCAGACAGACCCGGGCAGGAAAAGAAAGTGCCCATGATGATTTTCTCAACGCCGTCCCCCACCCGCACGCTTTCCAGGCAGTCACAGTTCATGAACGATTTCACCCCGACGGACACGACGCTGTCCGGAATGATCACGCGCCGGACAGTCCGGCAGTCCGTGAACGCGCCTCTGCCGATGGCGCGGACCTGTTCCGGAATGACGACTTCTTCCTCCTGCCCCTGATACCGGGTCAGCACGCCGTCCTCTATGACAAAATCCTGATTCATCCCCCTGCATCCTTTCTGTGACGGCCCTTGCGTGCCGGGCCGGCTCTTTCACAAACAGACTCCCGAGGCGGTTTTCACACGCAGACCCATTCCACCGTCTGTGCCTCGTCCGGCATGGGCGGCACCGTTTTGTCCAGCATCCGGGCGACGGCGCTTTCCGGGACGGCGCCGGGTCTGCCAGCGTTCCGCTGCTGACGCGTCTCCGGGTCCGTCTCCAGATAGACGATCCGGACCCGGGCCCCGTACCGTTCGCACAGGCTGACGAGTTTGGCCCTGTTCTCCCTGGTCAGGCTGGTGGCGTTCCAGATGAACGGCTGCTTCCCGCGCAGATGCTCCCGGACCCGATCCCGGGCCGCCTGAACGACCGCCCCCTGTTCCTCCGTCGGCCGGACGCCCATTTCCCGCCGGATATCGTCCATGGATACCACCGGCAGGTCCGGATGATGCCGCCTGATCCAGGTATCCTTCCCGGTGCCGGGCAGGCCGGACATCATAATCACTTCTCCCCAGGTATCGTCGTACAGGCACTGGTCCGGCCCCACGTTCCGCCCGGAGAGGCAGGCCCGCGCCGTATAGCTGTTCTGAAAGCGGCAGGGGCCGCGCAGGCATCCCGCTTCCCCGGCGAGCAGCATGGACAGCTGGATCTGCGAAAGGTATTCCTCAATATCCCCCGCGTCCCTGCCCCGGGCGTCCGCCTCGGCCAGCATGCCCGTCAGCGCCCAGGAAAAGTCCTTCGCGAGCACCCCCGCGGCAGCCGCCGTCCGGGCGCGCAAAGCCGCTTCCTCCTGATCCACCAGGTGAAACGGCACCATATGATGCCGCACCAGGGCGCAGACGGTCTCCCGGAAGGAAAGGGCCTCCATCGTCCCGCTGAGCCCGCAGTCCCGCCAGAGGAAGATGCGGACCAGCTGACTGCCCACCGCCGCGTGATGGGGGGACACCCAGGCCCCGCCGTCCAGCCGGGTCGTCTTCGCCTTGCCCAAATCGTGCAGCACCGCCGCCAGGAACAGTTCCGTTTTTACGCGTTTATCCAGCGCGTGGAAATCAGCCTTGCGGTTCAGTTCCCCGCACACCATCCTCGTATGGGTGAGCACGTCCCCTTCCCCGTGAAACACCGGGTTCTGCGGTGTCGACTGAAGGTCCTGAAAGCAGGAAGCGGCCAGCAGGGGTCCGATCTCTTCCCAGGCGATCCGGCTGCCGGCGGAATCGGGCACGAGCCGGGCAAACCGGTGAAGCCATGTCATTTGCACCGCCTCCTTTCCTCCGTCCGTTCAGAACAGGCTTTCCACCGGCACGGCCAGCTGGTTGGGGATGATCGGCTTGTCGATCCAGTGCTGTTCGGAAAAGTCCACGCACTGCAGGAAGGCGGAACGTACGAACTTCATCCGGTCCACAACCCGGCCGTCCTCCTCGATCTTGATGTACAGCCCTTCCATCATCCCGGACAGCTCGGTTTCGGCGCAGGCCTTTTCCGGATCCAGGCGGAGCTTTTCCGCCGCGTCCCGCAGATGCGCCCGCTGGCTGCCGGTGGTAAAACGGGACTGCCCCAGCAGGCCCAGCAGTTCTTCCTTCTTCTGAAAGCAGCCGTGTCCCAGCACCGGAACGGAAACCACCGGGCTTCCTTCCAGCATTTTCTTCCGCGCCGGCGTATCCAGAAAGACGCCGGTTTCCCGGTCCAGGATGTCGAACTCCAGGAAATAGTGGGGCAGCGCGTCATAAAAAACGGTATGCTTGGCGTACAGCCACTCGCCGTACATGATGTATCTTGTCCCCAGCAGGTCATACAGCTCGTCCCGGCAGGCCACGGCCCATTGCTTCATCAGGTTGAAATGGCGCTCCCGGTAGCCGCCGGTCAGGTAATGGCCCCGGCTCTGCAGCAGCAGTTCCCCGTTTCCGTCAAAGGATACGGCGGAATTTGCCCCGTCCACCTTTTCCTCCACGGTCAGGCAGCGCCCCCTGATGGACGCGAAAGGAACCTGGCTCAGGTCCTCGTCCCCCGGCTGCAGGCGCGAGCCCTCGATATGAGGGGTGCGGGGGTATTTGCGCATTTTATACGGATCCATCGCTGATCCCTCCTTATACTGATTTTCATCTAAAACATGTGCAGATGTGGGATGGATTTTGCAGAAGAATCAAGGAAGGCATCCGAAAGCGTACCCGAAGGTCGGCGAGGGCTGTGAGGGCCCGGAAAATGATCCAGTGGATCATTTTCACCGAACAGCGGGCCGGCAGGCCCCGGAAGACGCAGAGATGGCGCAAAAGGCGCCCACAGATGTGCATGGATTGGGTGAAAATCAGTATTATTATCCGATTGCCGCCACCAGGAACAGATGTCCTTCCACGCCGTCAAAATGAAGCCTGGTGCACCCGGCATCAGCGAACAAACGCGTCAGCCTGTCCTTGGTCAGCACATGTATGTGCTCCGGGTTGCTGTCCGGCTTGGACGGAACGGTCACCACCACGTACTGCCGGGCCATGCGGACCGCCGCCAGGACGGCCTGCTCCACCGCCGGGATGTGCTCCAGCACCTCCAGCAGCGTGACGACGTCAAAGCTCCCGTCCGGAAACGGCTGCCGGCAGACGTCCTTCTGCTCCGCGTGCATCTGCGGAAAACCGCCGTCCGCCAGCTCGTTGAGGAAGACGACCCGCTTTTCCAGCAGGTCCAGGCTCGTCACCCGCACCCAGGGGAATTCCTTCATGAACGGGATCAGGAACACGCCCCGGCCGCTGCCCACGTCCAGCATCGTTTCAAAGGAAACCGAATGCAGGAACCCCAGGGTCCTTTTCGTCCGGGCCAGCGTCTGCGTGCCGGCCTTGAAAGGATAGAGCTTAAGCCCCGCCTCCTGCCCCGCCCGCACGATCCGCAGGCATTCTTCCTCCGTGCATTCGTCCGCCGTTTTCCGGGCGGTCTGCGCCGGCAGCTCCGGGACGCCCGTCCTTCTGTGATGTCCCAGGATCCAGGCGGCGGCAGTTTTCAGGTCATATTTTTCCTCAAGCGTTTCCATGGGTTTCTTTCTCCTTGCTGCACACACCGGGGCTGCCCCGCGAAAGGAAGCGCCCCCAAAGTCAGGCGGCCGGGTCCGCCAGCTCACGGATCATCCGGACGGTCTCCTCATACGTTTTATCGATTTCCATAAAGTCAAAGCCGTTCTCCCGGGCGTACGCTTCCGCGGTGGAGCCGGGGTAGCCGTGGATCACCGGCGGCGGATTCCTCCGCCACAGCTCTTCCCGCGTCTGCCCCGGACCGGGCGTCCAGCGGTAGAACGCCAGTTCCTCGATCACCATATCCGGCTGATAGACCCAGATGTCCACCCGGCGGCTGCTGGAAACCGCCTCGCTGGATACCTGCCGCATGCCCGGCGGCAGCACCAGGAAGCGCAGGGCGGGGCAGTTGATCAGCCCGTATCCTTCGATTTCCCTGCATCCTTCCGACAGGATGATCCACTGGACCGGCGCCAGCGTAAACGCGTCCGAAGAGATGCTGGTCAGGCTTTTGGGCACCTCGACGCCCTTCATGCCGCATTCCTGAAACGCGAATTCCTCCACGCCCGTGAGACGGGCGGACAGCGTCAGGTCCCGCAGGGATTCACAGCTGAAAAACGCGCCCCGGCCGATCCTGTACACGCCGCTCAGGTCGATTTCCCGGAGCGAGCGGTCTCCCTCAAACGCCCATTCATCGATGGAACGGATCTGGCCTTCCGTCCTGACCGACTCCAGCTTCGGGCAGCATGAAAAAGCGTAAGCGCCGATTTCTTCCAGCGCGCCGGGGGCGTAAACTTTCCTCAGCTCATCGCACTCATAAAACTCCGTATCGTGCACCTGGCGCTGAAAACCGGACAGGGTGATCTCCCGCACGTCAAAAAGATATACTTCCCACGTACAGGTCACCGGGCAGTTGTCCGCCACGTTGAACCAGGGCACCCGCACCGTGTCGGCCTGCTTCGTCATGTACGCGCACTCGCCCTTCAGATCAAAGCAGTCGGACCAGCTGTCAATGTCCTCAAACCGGATGTTCGATTCCCCGGCGATCCATTCCGACAGCGTTCCCTTTCTGCCGCCGATCACGAAATCGGCGGGAAAATCGGAAAACTCCGTATAGGCCCGGGCATGTTCCCCCAGCTTCGCCCCGTCGCACAGGAACTGTACCCATTGAAGGCCGGAGCATCCGTAAAAAATGCTTCCTTCCAGCACTTCAACCTGAGCCGGCACCACCAGGTATTTGAGCTTGCTCTCCATGAAGGCGCCCCAGCCGATCCGGCGGAGGTTCTGCGGCAGCACCAGGGTTTCCATGCCGCAGCCTTCAAACGCCATCTGCGGGATTTCCGTGAGTTCTTCCGACAGCCGGATCTCCCGCAGCGCGACGCAGTCGAAAAAAATCTCCTCGTCGATCTGCCGGACGGAATCGGGCATCCACAGCCGTTCCAGATTCCGGCAGGCGCTGAATGCCCCCTGGCCGATCCGCGTCACGCCCAAGGGCAGGGTCACATCCGCCAGCCCCGTTCCTGCAAAGGCGTCATCCCCAATCAGACGGAGGCCTTTCCCCCAGGTAATTTCAGACAGTTTTTCGCAGCCCAAAAACGCGCTTTTCCCGATCTGTTCCGTTTTTTCCCCAATCCGGACCCGGACCAGGTTTTTATTATTCGCACAGATCTGATCCGGGATGATGAAAAGCCCGTCCGGAAATTCGATTTCCGCGGCGGACGGAATCCTGACATCCTTCCCGATCGAGACGACCGGCCGCCCGTCCACCAGGGA
Organism: uncultured Clostridia bacterium; assembly: GCA_946409855.1. Lineage (GTDB taxonomy): Bacteria > Bacillota > Clostridia > Christensenellales > Aristaeellaceae > UBA4246. Next base: position 24,220 of record CAMJXZ010000001.1, read on the forward strand.
AGGAATGACGAGCTTTTCCGCTTCGGTTTGGAGACCCGTCAGCATAAGGCCTCCTTCCGTTTCCTCAAAGGTCATTTCGCCGCCGTCGGCGAAGCGGTGCCCGCCTGCCTGCGCGTACGCGTCCTGCACGCCATCCCGCCGGCCCCAGATGAGCAGGTCCTCCCTCGCCCCGTCAAAAACGTTCAGCCCGATGGTCCGGAGTTCCTCGTTCAGATGGACCTCCCGTAAGCCCCCGCAGCCGTAAAACGCCTGGTCCCCCAGCAACCGCACGCTTTCCGGCAGCGTCACCGCCTCCAGCGTTTCGTCCCCGCGGAACGCGTCCCGTTCCACCGCCGTCACCGGGATCCCCATCACGCTTCCCGGCAGCGTCCGCCGGGCGTCCCCGCCCCGCCACTGCCGCATGATGTGGAACCCGTCCTTCCGCAGCGAATAAAGCAGCCCCTGCCCCAGCGGCAGCCCCGTGACGAAGTTCGCGATCACCGCCGTCATCACCAGCAGCGCCGCGCAGAACGCCGTCAACAGACGCCGCCGCATCCGCCGGCGCCACCGCACCTGTTCAGGCAGCGGCAAAAGATAAAGCCCCGCCCGGAACTCCTCCATCGACTGCGTCCGCTTTTCCGGCTCCACCGCCAGCGCGTTCATCAGCGCCGCGTCCTGCTTCCTGCCCAGCTTTACCTGAAGCGCCGCCGGGGATTTGAGCTCGTCCCGCCGGGCGCGCAGCAGGGATTCCTGCGGCGCTTCCCCCGTCAGCAGCTCATAGATCACCGCCGCCAGGCCGTACACGTCCGACCAGGGGCCCTGCCGGCCGTATTCCTTCCCATACTGCTCCACCGGCGCGTACCCGCGGGACAGGATGATCGTTTCCCCGTGCCGCTCCGTCCGCATCGCCGCCCCGAAGTCGATCAGCCGCGCCGTTCCGTCTTCCTCCACCAGGATGTTCTCCGGCTTCAGGTCCCGGTGCACCACCCCCTGCCGGTGCAGCAGCACCAGCGCGTCCATGACCGGCCGCAGGAAAGAAAGCGTCTGGGCCGGCTGAAGCTTCCGCTCCGCCGCCCATTCGTCCAGCGGGCGGCCGTGGATGTACTCCATCACGATATACGCCGTATTGTTTTCCGAAAAGAAGTCCAGCACCTTGACCACGTTCGGGATGTCGCTGAGCGACGCCAGCAGATGGCTCTCCCGCTCAAACCGAAGCCGCCCTTCCAGGAAGACCGTCTCCTGCGCTTCCACGCAGACGACCTCGTCCGACACGCCCGTGTCCCGGGTGACCAGGTCCGAGGGAAAGTATTCCTTGACCGCTACCGGACGGTCCAGGTTTTCGTCCCACGCCGCGTAGGTGATCCCGAAGCCGCCCTTCCCGATGACCGCGCCCAGCTGGTACTTGCCGTTCAAAAGGGTCCCTTCCTCCAGGACGGCCGGCGGCCGTTCCCCGCTCCCGTCAAACCCGCAGTGCGGACAGACCCCCTCTTCCTTCATTTCCCGCATGCAGCGGGAACAGTAATACTGTCCGTTGATTTCCATATCGGCCCTTTCCTTTGGGTCAGTCCGCCGCCCACAGTGTCTGCATGCCCTGTTCGGACAGCTTCCGGTCGATCTCCTTGGCGTCCGTCCGGTTGGCGATGCCGTTCATGATGTACATGTCCCGCTCATCCTTGACGGACAGGGCCGGGAGCTTTTCCATTTTCAGCATGTTCTGCACCTCGGGCAGCTCCATGCCCAGCACCACGGCCATCCGGAGCAGCAGGTCCCTGGACGGAAAGCTCCTTTCCTCCACGATGTCCCGGAAATCACCGGGGGCGCACTGGGCGGCCTCCAGCAGTTCCCGGTCGCTCATGCCGCTCTTTTCCAGGTGGAAGGAGATCATGTCCCACAGATTTCCTTCTTCCTTCTGGTCGGGGTAGAGGGGCTTCTGCCCCTGCTCGGCCAGCACCTCGTCCATCGTTTCCAGGTCCAACCCGTTGGCCAGGCCGAAGATCAGGCAGATATCCCGCTTGTCCTTGGCCGACAGGGCGGCGCGGTGGGCGGTCTGCAGCATTTCCTGCGTCTCTTCCACATTCATGCCCAGCACAAAGGCGATGCGCAGCAGCAGGTCCTTTTCCGGGTGCTTGACCCCTTTCATGATGCCGTACACGTACGCCCTGCTGCAGCCGGCCAGGTCGGCCAGCGCCTCGTTGCTCATGCCGCCCATTCTGGGCAGGAGGATCTGCGGGAGCTTGCGCGACTGGCGGATGGCTTTCAGCATCTCCGACAGCGATTCCCCATGGTTCGCCCGTTCGATCATCAGGATGGTCGTCTGTTTCTTTTCGTTGTTCATGCTGCCCCTCCCGGCCTTGTCCGCCTTCTCCGTCTGAAAATATTCCCGAATCGTTCCGGTGATCTTATTGATGGGTATACCGCTCCGTCCTCACGTCGTACTGCCAGACATGCCCGTCGTACCGGATGAGCACGCTGCCTTCCCGGTCGACCTGAAGATCCAGCAGGCGGACGGTGTTTCCCGCGTCATCCGTCACATCGACCACATAGCTGCCATAGTGCAGACGGCTGCTCTGCTGTTCGTCCGCCCGCATGGAAAAACCGGTATACAGGGGGATATCCGCGGCTTCCGGATCATCCGGCGAAAACACCCGGACTTCCTTCCATCGACCGTTCACCTGCTCCTGCAGGCGGATCACGCCCGCTTCATACAGGTAACGGACGGCGGGCGTCTGCGTCCAGTCCAGATACGTGCAGGAACCGTCCGCGAAGAACGCGGTATTGGTGACAGCGTTCCCGTCGTTCATCTGAATCACATTGATGAACGACACGCTGCCATCTTTTTCCCGGTTCACGGAGAACACGGTGCCTTCCCAGCCGTTGATGTCCATGAAGCCGCCGTTGTTCACGCCGTAGCTGGTGCTGCCTTCCTTGCTCTCCCAGACCACGAAGCCCCGGGGCCAGCCGGTATCGGTGGCCGCGCCGTAGAAATAATTATCCCAGACAAAGTGCCAGTTGGGGCTGTAGGTGGCCATATCGCCCAGGTTGACGAATTCCTTGGGCACATCGCACTGGCCGTATTCGTTGCCGCCGGTGGCCAGGACGGTGCCGTCCGCGAACAGCCCCAGCGTATGATAGGCGCCGGCCGCGACGGCGGTCACGCCCCGCCAGTTTTCCGTATTGATTTCGCCGTACTCATTTTTCCCCATGGCGGTCACCGTGCCGTCCGCGTGCAGATAGACGCAGTGGTAGGTGCCGCAGGCGATGCCGCAGATATCCCGCAGGCCGTCCACGCTGATCTGGCCGTTGTTCGAGCGGCCGGCGGCGATGACGGTCCCGTCCGGATGAAGGCCCAGGGTGTTGAAATCCCCCGCGGCCATTCTGATCACATCGCTCCAGCCGGTCAGCTCGCGGCTGCCGTAGTCGTTGGCGCCGAAGGTACAGAAGGTGCCGTCCTTCATGCGCGCCGCGCTGAACAGGTACCCCGCGCAGATTTCCGCGACGCCGGACAGGCCATCGATGTCCGCCTGTCCATAGTTGTTCAGTCCGGCGGCGTGCACCACCCCGTCGGCGTCCAGGCCCAGGGTAAAGTGGCCGCCCGCGGCGATGGCGACGATGTTCTTCCAGTCCTGCACGTCGCACTGGCCGTCGCCGTTCTCCCCGGCCGCGACCACGGTGCCGTCCGCCCGGAGGCCCACCGAAAACCAGCTGCCGCCGGCGACGGCGACGATGTCCGTCCAGCCTTCCACGTCGCACTGGCCGGAATTGTTGCGGCCAAAGGCGCGGACGGTCCCGTCCTCCATAAGCAGCAGCGTATGGAAGCCGCCACCGTCCAGGGCGATGACCTTTTTATCGCTTCTGGGAAACGACGCCAGCAGCGCTTCCCGGCTGGGACGCAGATATGCCGGGATTTCGCAGGCGCCGTACAGGTCCGAGCTGCTCGCCGTCAGCACCGTACCGTCCGCGCGCAGGCCGACGCTGTGGCAATAACCCACGCCGACGGCTATCACGCCCGTCCACTCGTCCACCTCGGTCATGCCGTATTTGTCTCTTCCCAGGCCGGTGACCGTGCCGTTTTTGTGCAGAATCAGGCCGCACATATCATTATTGGCGATGTCGACGGCATCCGTGACGCCTTCAACAAGGCGCTGGTTGATCCCTGTGATCACGCTGCTCCCGTTTTCCAGAAGCCCGATCAGGGCGCTTTGGCCGGAAATCTTCTCAACGCCCTGCCATTCCTCCGCGCCCCCTGTTTGATACCCGCGGGATCCGCGCACCGTTCCGTCCTTCATCAGGGCAGCCCAGCCTCCGGAAGAAGCATGGATCGCCCGCACGCCGGTCAGGCTGCCCGGCCCGGCTTCCGGCTTCAGGCGCCCCGCCGAGTGCACATTGCCCGCCGCGTCCAGGCCGAAGGTCTGCGCGTCCATGCAGGCGACCTGGACGATGTTTTTCCAGTCCGCCACATCGCACTGGCCGTATTCGTTATCCCCGGCCGCGACCACCGTGCCGTCCGCCTTCAGCCCGACGCTGTGGCTCATGCCCGACGCGATCCCCACAATGTCCCGCCAGGAGGACACGTCCAGCTGGCCGTACGCGTTTTCGCCCGCGGCGGCGACGGTGCCGTCCTCCAAAAGGATCAGCGTATGCAGACTTGCGACAGAGATCGCCTTCGCCATCGGCTGCGCCGCCTCCTCCGCGGAAACTGAGGGGGACAGAACCGTCAAAAGCAGCATCAGCGCGGTCAGTATCACAGTAATCCGTTTCATGGTCATTCTCCTTGATGATACGGGACATTTTTATTTGAACCCGTTTTCATTATAACGGCACTCGCGCGCGGAATCAAGCGGGCATTTTACCGATATTCCGGATATATTCGCCCTTGCGGACCAGCGTCCCGGTTTTTGTCCGGACGATGGCCGGGCAGCGCAGCTCGTCGTGATAATCCTCGTTCTCGATATTGAACAGGGTTTTCTTTTCCTCGGAATACGGCACGGGCGTCAGGCCATGCTGCCGCAGCAGCAGCTCCGCCATGGTCAGGCTGTAGCTGATTTCCGCCACGTCCGGCCGGTCCACCTTCGCTTCAAACAGGGAGGCGTACAGCTTCACCAGCTCGTCCTCGCACAGGTTGGCGCCGTCCAGCTGCTGGCCGCGGAACATGGCGCAGACGGCCTGGCTGTCGTTCATCAGCCTGGAGAGCTGCTTTTCCTGGCGCAGCCTGGCCCTGTCCAGATCCAGCGTGAGTTCGGCTGTTATCTGAACCTTTTCCGGCTTGTCCGCCCCGTTCTTTCTGATCAGCCCGTACACCGCCTGGCCCAGGATCAGCAGCGCGGCCAGCAGCACCCACAGCCACTGCCACTGCATGCCTCCGCCGGCGTTTTCGGCCGGGACCGGCCGCCCCGAAAGGGCGCTGATGAAGGTAAAGACGATCGCGGCGACGGACAGCGCGGCGGTGATGACCGGGCTTAACAGGATCTGATCCGGCCGGATCCTCTTCCTGCCGGGCACTTCCGCAAGTGGCGCCCGCACGGCGGCCTGCACATCGTCCATCAGGTCCAGCGCCTCGCCCTGGCGCTGCACCAGCATGCCCAGCACGCGCTTTTGCATCGTGTCCTCCAGCGTGCCGATGGCTTTGACGCCGGACTGTTTCACGTATTCCTTCAGTTCGTTTTTGCCCTTCTGCAGATACATCATCGTTCCCATCCTTTCTCTTTCCGGTCCGCTTCCCCTTCTCCCGGGGACAGGTTCAGCTTATCACGTTCCCGCCTTCTCCCGTCTACTCCGGGTAGACGGCCGCTTTCCGCCCGGCCGGGCGCATATCCTCCGAAAGCTCCCGGCGGAGGAAGCGGGCGGTCCTGCGCAGGAGCCGCGCCTGCCGCAGCATGCCGTACAGGGCCAGGAACGCCAGCCCCCACTGAAGCAGCAGCCCGAAGGCCAGCGCCCCGCCCGTCCCGCGCTTTTTTCCGGGCCGGATCACAGCAAGGACCCGATCCTCCCCGGCGGCGGTAAACCAGACCATCGCGGTTCTGCCCGCCAGATGACAAGCGTCCAGATCATTGCCCCTGTCCTCCCCCTGCACGACATAGGTCCCGTCCGCCGTCCGCAGGAGCTCGCACCTGAGTTCTTCTTCATCGCTCCAGTAATCCGCAAGCCGGTGCGCCAGCTGCCGGACGTTTTTCCCGGTGCGAAGACAAACGGTTTTTTCCTTCATGGCCGGTCTCCGCTTCCCGCTCGGATCAGGCCACCATGGCCTGTTCCACGCCGTCGGCCGCTTCGGAAATGGCCGTATCGACGCATTCGCTGACCTGGTCCACCAGGTCCCGGACCATGCCGGCGTCGTCCATCATGCCCTGGCAGATGCCCGCGCTGATCTTCCGGCGGTTTTCCTGGGACAGGATGGAATCCGCGGGGATCATCCGGCGCATCCAGCCGGGAATGGTCATTTTCATGATCAGGTTTCTCGCGGTATCCTTGCCCACCCAGGCTGCCAGCGCGCCCAGCAGCGCGCCCAGGATGATGCCCAGCGGGCCGGTGGCCAGCAGCGCGACGCCCGCGCCGCCGCAGATCATGGACGTGACCACGATCAGCACGACGGAAACGATGCCCTGAATCATCCTGATGAAATCGATCGAGATGGGCGTCTGCGCGTTCCCTTCCGGCTGGATGTTCAGCTGCCAGTCATGGATGGAAAAATCCACATGGTGCCTGCGGCTGATCTCGCACAGATCCTTCTGGACGTCCAGGATGACCTGCTCGCTCCAGGGCTCCACCTGCTCCCGGACGGCCTCCTGCAGGGTGCCGGAATGCATGAACTGGTTCATCCGGTGAGCGGCGCTCTCCTCAAACTCGCTGAGCGTGCCCACCTGCCCGTCCCGCCAGGCCTGGAAGCAGGGCTTCACGCAATGGGTCAGGATGGCGTCCGTCATGGGCTGGCTGATGCTTTCGACCAGCTGCGGCACGGCGGAGCCGACGATGTTTTCCACCGCGTCGCTTTCCACATACGCCTTGATGTCCTCAATGCAGGCCGTCATGTTTTCATCCACGCTGCCCACAAACACCAGCCCGCGGGAAATATCGTACTCGGGGCTGTCGCTGACGATGACCCGGGAAGTGCGGAACTGGCTGCGGCACAGTTCCTGGAAAAAGTGCATCCGGGACGGGCCGCCGGTCAGGACCACCAGATCGGGCACCTGCTGCTTTTTCGTCTGTTCGTAGACGGACACCAGGCTGTCCCGCAGCCGGTCCTCAAACGACTGGCCGTCCAGAAGGGGATGCGGCCTGGTGATCAGCCAGTTCTCCACGATTTCAGGGGAGAGGGTGAGCTTCACCTGGTATACCCTGCCGTTTCCAAAGAGCTTGACCGTCTTTTCCAAAGTGCGGTTTTCCGAAAGGAACAGGTCCTCGTTTCGGAAGTAATCCTCCTTCATATCACGCACCGCCAGCATCAGCCGGCTCTTCTTGCTGTCCGAGCCCTCGATCAGCGCCCGGATTTCCCGGGTCTGTTCCGGGGCCGCCGCTTCCTGCATTTCCAGGGAATGCAGCACGATCATCTCGTCCATCAGCCCGCCGCCCAGCAGCACGTTGCCCATGGTGGAAACGGCGTACTCGTTCCCGTCCTTCACGTAGGCGAAGTCCAGCGTGGAGGAACCGATGTCGATGATCAGCACCGTCTGCTCCGCCAGGTCCGGATCAATGGCGTTTTCCGTGCTGTGCAGGGCGTTTTCAAACGCCGCGCGGGATTCGGAAACGATTTTCACGTTTTTGAGGCCCGCCTCCGTCATCAGCCCCCGGTAACGCTCCCTGTCCGCTTCCTTCCAGCCGGCAGGGCAGCCCACGATAAAGCAGGCGTTTTCGGGGTCGTCCACATAAGCCCCCACGTCCTCGTTCTTCCTCAGTTCGCACAGCACGCCCCGGACAAAGTCCCGGATGACCCGGTCCGTTTCCGGGCTGCCCGAAAGGAAACGGCGCTTGAAGCAGACGTGCACATCCTCGGCGTTTTCCTGGTTTTCCCGGACCGCGTGGCCCACGATCGTATTGCCCGCGAGCTTCGCTTCGGCGCTCAGGAAACTCCCGCGCCCGCTGACGGGCACCACGTTGACCATGCCGGTGCTGCCGTCCTTCGTCCAGTGAACACAGCTTTCCCCATCGCCCAGATCAAAACCGAAATACATCATGTTCATTCTCCTTTCAAAGCCCGGCACCGCCGGTTTCTCCTCCGGTACGCCGCGGCGGCTTCCCGCCGGCCGCGTTTCTTTACTGCGTGTACAGCCTACCACAGGACCGCCCGCGCCTGTCTACTCACAGTAGATGGATTGATCCGAACGGTTTTCGGGTCCGCCAAAGCCCGGCCGGAAGACGCCGCGAAAGGACGCGGGCCGGGGACGGCTTTCTGCCGCTTCCGGCGGAAAAAGCGGCCGCTCCCAATAAAAAAAGCGGTCCGCCGCTTCCTGCCGTACCCGGGAGACGCTCCCAGAGAAAAGGATGGACTTTCCGCTTTGTTTTTGCTATGATGCCTGATGAGACAACCGTTGTGGAAGGGATGAAAAGATATGCCTCCTGTCAGCGTTCTGATCAAGCCGGCGTCCGGCAGCTGCAACATGCGCTGCGACTATTGCTTTTACTGTGACGAAGCGAAAAAGCGCCGGCAGGCCGCTTGCGGCATGATGACGGAGGAAACGCTGAAAAACGCGGTCCGGCGGTGCGTGATCCCGGCGCAGGGCTCCTGCGCCATCGCCTTTCAGGGCGGGGAACCCACGCTCCGCGGCCTGCCTTTTTTTGAAAAGGCGGTGGCATACGCCCGGCACTTTAACCGGGACGGCATCCGGATCGATTTCGCCCTGCAGACCAACGGCTATGAAATCACGGAGGACTGGTGCCGCTTTCTGGCAGAAAACCGCTTTCTGGTGGGCGTATCGGTGGACGGCGTTCAGGAAACCCACGACCGCTTCCGCCGCGGGCAGGACGGCGGGCCCACCTACCAGCGCGTCCTTGAGACGATCGGCCTGTTTGACAGGCATCGCGTCGACTACAATATCCTGACCGTGGTGCACCGGGAAACCGCCGGAAACATCCGCGCCATCTACCGGGATTACCGGAAACGGGGCTGGAAATACCTGCAGTTCATCGCCTGCCTGGACCCGCTGGGGGAAGAACGGGGAAAGCGGCCCTACTCCCTGACGCCCGAAGCCTGGGGACAGTTCCTCCATGAACTGTTCGGCCTGTGGTACGAGGATTATCTGCGGGGGGACGCGCCCTTTATCCGGCAGTTCGAAAACTATATCGGGATTTGCCTGGGGATCGCCCCGGAAGCCTGCGAACAAAGGGGCGCCTGCGGCGTTCAGTACGTGATCGAGGCGGACGGCAGCGTGTATCCCTGTGATTTTTACGCGCTGGACGAATGGAAGCTGGGCAATATCAACCAGGACCGCCTCCCCCAGCTTCAGGAGCGGGCGGACGCGCTGGGCTTCCGCGCCCGTTCCGGGAACCATCCCCTGAAATGCCGGGCGTGCAAATGGCTGTTTCTGTGCCGGGGCGGGTGTTTCCGCAGCCGGCTGGAAACGGGCGGGGACGCGGGGCTCAACTATTTCTGCGAAGGATACCGCATGTTTTTTGACCGCTGGGGGGATACGATGATGGAAATCGCCCGGCAGCTCCGAAGATAGCCGCGGCTATCGCGTCATACTAAGATCAGATAAAAATGCTAAAAGATTGTGCGTAGATTTGGCGGTTCATCAAGGAAACTGGCCGAAAGCGTACCCGTAGGTACGGTGAGGGCAGTTGACGCAGAGGAAGCGTCAAAGATGCGTGCAAGATTTAGCAGTTTTATCAGAGATTAGTATCAGCCCCAGCCGCTGCCACTGCTCTTTGGGCGCGTCCGCCTCCGCCATCAGCCGGCTCAGCGTGCTCTCAAAAACGGCATGCAGCGCCGGGTCCCGGATGGGGGACAGCTGGCGGGGGTCGCTCTCAAGATCGTACAGCACGGTGCCGTCCGCCTCAAGGTCCCTGACCACATCCCCGGCGCCGGACCGGAACCGCATGACCGGCAGGCCCTTGGTAAAGGAAAAGCCTTCCGACCGTTCCATGGTTTTGAGTTCATCCCCGGTAAAAAAGCCGTCCATGTGCGTGGGCAGAAGGGTGTACTCAAAGAGCGGCGCGTTGCCCGGAAGCGGCGCGCGGACGTAGAAATACCGGCCGTCGGTGCAGCAGACATGGCGGCCGAACCAGCCGAAGAGCGCGCCCGCACGCACGGGCTCGTCCCGCTCCAGCACGGGCAGAAGATCCCTGCCCCGCATGTCCGGCGGAAGCGGCGCGCCGAAAAAGGTCAGCAGGGTAGCCGGCAGGTCGATGGTCTGCACCAGAGCCCCGCGCCGGACGCCCGCCTGCCCGCACCGCGGGTCCCAGATAAACAGGGGCGTATGCACCACTTCTTCATAGGGGCGCATATAGTTCTTGGCCCAGTAGCCGTGCTCGCCCAGCATGTAGCCGTGGTCCGTACACACGATCAGCATGGTGTCGCGCCACAGATCATACCGGTCAAAGGCGTCCAGAACGCGCCCCAGGCTGCAATCGCACATGGACAGCAGCGCGGCGTACCGCCTGCGCACGTGGGTGACCGTGTCCTCCCCTTCCGTGACCGGCTGATACCGGGGCCAGTCCATCTCGGGCCCGGCGTACGCTTCCGGGTACAGCGCGCGGTACTTTTCCGGGGCGAAAAAAGGCTCGTGGGGGTCAAAGGCCTCCAGGTGGAGCAGCCACCGGTCCTTTTCCCGGTTGTCTTCGATAAAGCGGAGCCCCGCGTCAAAGGTGAGCGTCTGCGGATGGACGCTTTCTTCGCCCATATAGCGGCGGTTGACGCGGTCCTGCCGCCGCAGGTCGTGGTGTCCCGTCTCCCCCGCCGCGCCCTTCCAGGGATCCCCTTCCTGTCCGCGCACGCCTTCCCAGGTGGAATAGCGGGTGTGATAGGTCGCGCCACCGTCCTGCCAGTAATGGTAATGGTCGGTGGTCAGGTGGGTATGCACCCCCATCCTGCTCAGGATCTCGGGCATGGAATCGTCAAAAGGTTCCACGGGCCCCCAGGAGCGGTGCAGGAAATGATACCGCCCCGTATGCAGCTCCCTCCGGGCGGGCATGCAGGGCAGGCCGCCGGCGTAGCAGGTGTCAAACTGCACGGCATGGCCGGCCAGCCGGTCAAAATTCGGCGTGACCGTTTCCCGGCAGCCGTAGGGCGAAAGCATATGGCGGTTCAGGGAGTCAAACATGATCATCACAGCGCGCACAGCCGTTCCCTCCCCTGTTCAGACGGCGCCGGCCAGGAGCCTGCCGGCCAGTTCGTCATGAATGACCCGCCGGACCTCCGGACCCCAGAAATTCCCTTCGTGCTCCGCCCCGTCCACATAATACGCCCGGACAGACGCGCCGGCGTCCCGCAGCGCCTTGTACATCCGTTCCGTCTGTTCGCACGGCAGGACCGTATCCGCGGTCCCGTGAAGCAGCAGAAAGGGCGGATATTTTTTGCCCGGCTTTGCCAGCAGGGCGGGGCTGTACTCCGCCAGCCGGGCCTGCCACGAAGACCGGTCCGGCCCCAGCATCCTTGTCAGGCGCTCCTCCGTTTTCTCCCGGTTCTTTTGAAGCCGCTGGGCAAACAGCGTCACCAGCTCCGCGGGGCCGAAGCAGGAGACCACGGCGCAGACGGCGTCGCTCTGCTCCGGGTATTCTTCGGTGCGGTAGCGGGGGTCGTCCCCCGTCACCCCCAGCAGGCACACCGTATTGCCGCCGGAAGAGGTGCCGAAGGCCGCCACCCGCTTTGGGTCGATGTGGTATTCCCCGGCATGGGCCCGAAGATAACGGACGGCGCACTTTACGTCCAGCAGAAACGCCGGGAACGGGTGGCCGTCCAGGGTGCTGCGGTGGCTCACCGTGGCGACGGCGATCCCTTCTTCCGCAAAGCGCGACAGCATCGGCAGCTCATAATCAAGGTCGGGCGTCGTCCACCCGCTCCCCTGCACAAACACGATCAGCGGCGTCGGCGGGATATCCCCCCGCCGGTCCCGGTGCGCCCAGGGCAGGACCAGCGTCAGCGTCTGCCCATTCCGGGAATAGACCACATGCTGCTTCAGCTCCGCCTGGCCCGAAAGCAGCGGGTTCATGGGCAGATGGCCGATCTGCTCGATCATGGGCAGGCCTCCTTCCGTCCGTCAGACCTCATCGGGCGCGAATACAAAGGTGCTGATGCTGTCCCCCTCCAGGACGGCGGGCCATACCCGGTCCCGCAGCCGCAGGAAAAAAGACAGCTTTTCAACCCCGGGGTTCATGACCGCCGCGCAGACGGAGCCGTCCGGGTTCTGAACCGCGGCGGCCTCCAGGCTGCCGCTGAACCGGCTCAGCCCGATCCGCCGGGCGCCTGGCCGGATGAAACGGCTGAAATGCCCGATATAATCGTAAGAAAGGTTTCGGGTAAGCTCCCCGGTTCGGGTGTTGTACATCACCGGCGCGTCGCAGTAGTTGCCCACATGGTTGGGCCCGCCCTGTTCGTCCAGAAGCAGGTTCCAGTCCAGGAACACGTTCATCCCGGCGTTCAGGCTGCCGATCAGCTCGTGGGCGTACATCCGGGCGTTGCGCAGCTGGCTGTTTTCCCCGTAGACGCTGTATTCCACGCATGCCTCCGAAAAAACGATCCGCTTGTCCGGAAAGCGGTCGCGGATCATCTGCAGCGCCTCAAAATGATCGCCGCTGTACCAGTGCACCGCCACGCCGTCCACCATTTTTTCCGTTTCAGCGTCTGAGAGGGTTTCGCAGGCCCGGTCGAACAGCCGTTCTTTGTTGTGATCCCAGATCAGGATCCTCACATGGGAAAGCCCGTTTTTCTGCAGCGCCGGATACAGCGCGCCGCGGATGAATTCGCCTTCCTCAGCGCCTGTAAACAGACAGGAATCCCACGTCTGGCTCGCCTTCGGCTCGTTCTGGACGGACAGGAAGCGCGGGCGGATGCCGGCCTTTTCCGCTTCCCGGAGATAGCGGCAGATGTATTCCGCCCACAGGCCGTAGTATTCCTTTTTCAGCTTTCCGCCGTGCTTGCGGGAGCCGTTGGTTTTCATCCAGGCGGGCGGTGACCAGGGGGTGAACATCATCTGGATGGGCTTTCCCGCCGTTTCCTGCGCCCGGCGGAGCAGCGGCAGCACGTAGCGCATCGGACGCTCCATGTCAAAACGGGCAAGGGACCAGTCGTCCGGGACGTCGTCCGCGGCATACATGCCGCATGAAAAATCGCAGCTGTCAATGGAGGTGCGCCCCAGGGTATAGCCGAGGCCTTCCGGGGAAAAACAGTCCAGAAGGAACTGTTTCTGCGCCGTTTCCGGCATCAGGGAAAACACATAGCCCGCCGCGTCCGTGAACGCCCCGCCGAAGCCCTCGACGCACTGGTATTTCATCTGCGGGTACAGGTTGACCACGTCCTTTTCCCGGCCGGCCTGCTTCTCATCGTGAAACAGCTCCAGGACAGCGCTTTGTTTCTTTCCGTCCCGGAACAGCGTTGTGTATTGCTTCATGTCTGCCGCTCCTTTTTATGATTCACGGATCCTGCACGAATGGCGGACGACGATGTCCCCCGGGATGCGGATGATTTTTCCTTCTTTTTGGGCCATCAGCCGGAAAACCTCTTTGGCTGCCTCTACGCCCAGCACCTCCATATGGGTGCGGATGGTGGTCAGGTCCGGGGTGACGTACCCGGCCAGCTCATGGTCGTCGCAGCCGATCACGCTGACGTCCTCCGGCACGCGGACGCCGAATTCCTTCAGCGCCTCCATGCAGCCCAGGGCGCTTAAGTCGTTGGCCGCGAACACCGCGTCGGGCAGCTGCCTGCCTTCCTGCAGAAAGCGGTGCATGGAACGGTAGGCGGCGGCGCGCTCAAAGCGCCCGGACAGAATGTTTTCTTTTTTGAGCGCCAGGCCCGCCTCCCGCATCGCGGTTTCAAAGCCGGCCAGACGCTGGATGCTGTCGTAGTTATTGGGCACGCCGAAGATGTGCATCAGGTTCCGGTGCCCGAGCCCCATCAGATATTCCGCCGCCATCCTGCCGTGCTCGAACGATTCATAGATGACGCTGGAAATGTTCCTGCCCGCGGCTTCCTGGTCCATGAACACGATGGGAATGGCGCTCTTCATCAGCTGCTTTTTATCCGCGCCGCTCAGGCCCCCGAACATGATGATCGCGCCGTCGACGCTCTGGCTCTGCAGCCGGGGAAGGGGCGACTTGTCCTCATCCACGATAAAGATCTGCAGCTCATACCCGTACTTCTGGCACAGGTAATGGATGGAATCCGCCATGTTCCCGTAATAGCTGCCCGTCATGGAGGTCACGAACAAGCCGATGTTGTGGGTCTGCGCGGCGCGGAGCTGCCGCCCGTTCACATTGGGGATGTAATTGAGCCGCTTGGCCGCTTCCAGCACATGCTCCCTGGTCTTGGGCTGCACCACGTCCGAGCCGTTGAGGGCGTTGGACACGGTTGCGATGGAAACGCCGGCTTCCCGCGCCACATCCTTGATCGTAATCTTGCTCATGTCATTCCGCCTTCTGCCGCGCCCCGCCGGCGCGTCAAGTGTCGATATCCGTGATCAGGGTCTCGATGTCCACGCATCCCCGCACGGTTTTCAGCTTCAGCACGCAGGCGTCCGCCTTTTTTAAGTGCATGCTGGACAAAACCTGCTTGTGCGGCGCGGCGCTTAAGTCGAACCGCCCCAGCAGCGTTTCATCCTGGTACACTTCCAGCACGGACCTTTCCTCCGCGTAGGTGGCCACCTCCAGCCGGGACAGCACCGTCACATCGTACAGGGAATAGCAGGCAAACTCCCCTTCCCGGAGCCTGAGCACATACCGCGCCCAGTCCCCGTCAAAGGCAAAGCGCTTTTTCTGGTCCGGATAGCGGCAGTACAGCTGCATGCCGGTGTTCCGGCGGTATCCGGTTTCGCAGGGCGTCGTTTCCGAATGGCTGTAGGACTGACCGGGGCCGGGCAGCTCGTCAAAATCCGTGCCGGCGATGGTGCAGCCCGGCAGCCTGAACACGTTGGCCGCCAGCTTTTCGTTGATGTGGCAGTTTTCCACCAGCATGTTTTTGAGGTAATCATTCAGGATCTTCTGGGCCTTCTCATAGCCCGGATGGACGCCGCTGCGGGCGTAATCCAGGATCAGCTGCCAGCCCACGGGCGGGATCACCGAGCAGGGGGAGTTCTGACAGTTCATCTTCTTCCACGGCCACATGTTCACGCCGATGTTCAGGCTGGCCGCCAGCGGCATCAGGGCGGAGAACCATTCCATGGTATTCTCCCCCGTTTCCCCCAGCCACAGCGGCGCGTTCAGCTTTTCGGACAGCTCCAGCCACGGGGTGAACGCGGAAATATCCGGCGGGCAGCCGTAGCGGTGAAAGTGGATCACCATTTTGGGGTCATAAGAATGGGTGAAGATCCCGGTTTCCGTGGCCCAGTGGTGGCCTTCCAGGGTGATCAGGTGTCTTTGGTCCACCCTGCGGATGCGTTCGATGCACTGTTCATAGAATTCAACCAGCCGGGGCACATATTCTTCCAGGTCGGCATCCCCCGGGAAGCGCACGGGGCGGATGGGCTCGTTGAGCAGGTCGTATCCCCCGACGATCCAGCGGTCCGCGTACCGCCCGGCGATCTTTTCCCACAGGCACAGGCCCTTTTCAAACTGATCCCGGTCCATCAGCAGGCGGCACACATCGTCCAGCGAATCGTCGATGTTCGCGCCGGTCTGTCCGCCGGGGGCCCCGTGCAGATCGATGAAGGCGTACAGCCTGTACTGCTCGCACCAGCCGATCACCCGGTCCAGGCATTCAAACCCTTCCTCCAGGAAATTGACGCCCGGGCCTTCCCGCATGAACAGGCGGGCGTTGATGGGGATGCGGACGGAATTGTAGCCCATTTCCGCCATCATCTGAATATCGTTCTCGGTGATATAGTTCGTACGGAACTTTTTCCAGAATTTATCCGCCCAGGCTTTCCCGGCCAGTTCTTCCACCACGGCCTCGATGCGGCGGGGACGGTCGAAGCGGGGCAGATCATGGGCCAGCCACATATAGCCCTCGCACAGCAGCCAGTTGCCCAGGCCCCAGCCCATCAGCAGCACTTCATCCCCCGCGCCGTTCACGATCCGCCGGCCGTCCACATCCAGAAAACCGTTGACCCGGCTGCGGCTGACATTCTTTTTCATCGCGTTCCCATCCTCGTTTTTAAGAGACCTGCCGGAGAGGAAGCACCTCCCCTCCGGCAGACCGGTTTCAGCAATTATAGCACATTTCAAAGATTATTGGTAGCCGTATTCTTCGCAATAGTCCATCCACTGCTCGGTGAAGCCGTCGCGGCAGGCCTGCAGCCCGGCGTCCGTCACCTTCTGACGGAATTCGGCCACGGCCGCGTCCACATCGTCCACCAGGCCGGCCTGGAGGGGCGCCAGATACTGCCGCATCACGTTGGAAACTGCGGTGCGCTGGAACTCGTATTCGGTGTAATCCTCGGTGAAGCCGCCGTAGATGTTCACGTTCGGGAACTTCGATTTCTGGGCGATCTCGTTGTACTTGTCAAACATGGCCTGCAGCGCCACGTCGGATTCCTGCGGGAGCTTGTAGTCGTTGACGCGCAGGTTCCAGGTGTTGAAGTTCTCATACTTGAAGTCTTCGCTCAGTTCTTTGTAGAGGCCGTCCACCACGTCGTAGTGCACGCCCTTGATGCCGTACTGGACCAGGTCGTTCATCTCCTGGTTGGTCATCAGGTAATTCAGCACCATGGCGCAGCGTTCGGGGTACTTGGTGCCGCGGACGATGGCGGTGCCGTTCTGGGTGGCGTGGCCGGGGAACAGGACGCCGGTCACCTCGCCGTAGGTGATGTACGCGCTTTCCCATTCGGGGTGTTCCTTGGCGAAGGTGTTCGCGGAGGAAATCTGCTTGTTGGGGTTCATGCCCGCCACTTCGGCGATGCACAGGCCGTTGTTGTAGGCTTCGCTGTCGTTGCTGTCGCTCAGGGCGCTCTTGCTCCAGAAGCCCATGTCCGCCCACTTCTTGAGCAGCTTCATGTCTTCCACGAAATCGTCGGAGAACCAGTAGTCGTACACCTGGTTGGGGGTATCGTAATTGGCCGCCAGGCCGTAGGGCAGACCGTTGTTGCCCACCCAGGGATACTTGATATTGAGGATGGTGGCGGCGTCAAAGGCCACAAACAGGGAACTGGCGCTCTCGCTGGTGGTGCAGCGCAGGATGGGCTGGTCGGGCTCGTTGGCCTTGACACCGGCAAAATACGCTTCGATGTTCTCCAGGCTGTCCGGATAGGGCAGGTCGTACTTGGCCCGCAGGTCCTCGCGGTATTTGATGCCGATGGGCACGTATTCGGGCCACAGGGCGGGCACGGCGTACAGCTCGCCTTCCACGCGGCACATGTTCAGCATGTCCTCGCCGGCCAGCGCGCGCAGTTCGGGGGCGTATTCGTTCAGCAGGTCGTCCAGCTCCAGGAAGGCGCCGGCGCGGGCCAGCAGGCCGTAGTTCAGCCAGTTGGCGATGTAGATCAGATCCGCGCCGCCGGAAGTGAGCTGGGTGTTGTATTTCAGGCTGAAATCCGTCCAGGTGGAGAACTGGAAGTCGATCGTGGCGTTGAACTTTTCCTTGAGGATGGCGTTGATGGCGTCTTCCACCACCGCTTCATCCTTGGGCGCGTCCCCCATCACGTAGAAAACCAGGTTGGCTTCCTGGGACAGGTCATCCGCGGCCACGGCGGAGGGGATCAGCGCCAGGCACAGGGTCAGGGCGAGCAGAACGCTCAGCAGTCGGGTCAGGTGTTTCATGGGAATCCTCCTTTTTGTTATGTTTGTTCTATTTGGAAGGCACATCCCGTGCCTCCGGGCACAAAGCGGGGAAAGACGGCGGTTTGGCATGCCACGTCATCCTTTTACGGCGCCGATGGTGATGCCGCTGACAAAATACCTTTGCACAAAGGGGTAGAACAGGAGCACCGGGCCCGTGGCCACCACGGCCATGGCCAGCTTCACCGTCTGGGTGGGCAGGTCGGTCGTGTTCAGGCTCACGTTCTGGGCCATCTGTCGCATGGCCATGGTGGAGTTCACCATGTCGTACAGGTAAAACTGCAGGGACCAGGTCGCGCTGCTGGTGGAGAACATGGAGGAGCGGTACCAGTCGTTCCAGTAGCCCAGGGCCTGGAACAGGCCCACGGTCGCCAGGCCCGGCCCCAGCACCGGCAGCACGATCCTCCAGAAAATCGTCCAGTGGCCCGCACCGTCAATCTTGGCGGATTCCACCACCGCGTCGGGCACGGAGCCGGTGATGAACGTGCGCATCAGGATGACCAGGAAGGGCGACATCAGCGCCGGGAACCAGATGGCCAGGGTGGTGCCCCGGAGGTTCAGGACGTTGGCGTACATCATGTACCAGGGGATCATGCCGCCGCCGAAGATGGTGGTAAAGTAAATCAGGAAGGAAACGTTGTTGCGGTATTTAAAATCCTTCCGGGAAATCACGTAGGCCGTCAGGGTGATCACCAGCAGGCCGAAGGCCGTGCCCATGAACGTATAGTAGAAATTCATTTTGTATGCCTGGATGATGCCC
>CAMJXZ010000002.1 GCA_946409855.1 uncultured Clostridia bacterium
ATGGCTTTCCGCGGCAAAGCCAGAGGCCGCGGTCTGTCGCGTGAAGCTTTTCAGCTCATCAGGGATCTTTGCCTGTCATACCATACTGACGCGATCCGTGTGGACACACAGGCAGAAAACAAAGTGATGCAGCACATACTCACCAGAGAAGGTTTTGCGTATTGCGGCCTGGTTCAATTTGATGGAGGTCCAAAGCTCGCATACGAATGGGACGGGTAATTTCCAGTTTGTCAAAATGAAGGGCGCACTTACTCACCACCTTACAAATGGTGAAAAGTGCGCCTTTTATTGTTCCTCGAATAAGATGAAGATTTACCCTTGACAGCATGAATCTCAGTATCAAAATGATTGGTGGACAATTGCCGGCAAGTATGATATGATACCGGTATCATCACAGCGAATTTTTTTATGGGAGGAAAAAATATGTCTGTCAACCGCTTTGTTCTGAACGGCATGTCGTTCCATGGCCACGGCGCGATCAGCGAGATTCCCGGGATCGTCGCTTCCAGGGGGTTCAAAAAAGCCTTTGTGGCGTCTGATCCGGATCTGGTCAAATTCGGCGTAACGGCCAAAGTGACGGACCTGCTGGAAAAGAACGGCATCGCTTTCGAGCTCTATACCGATATCAAGCCCAACCCCACCATTGAAAATGTGCAGCACGGCGTGGACGCCTACCGCGCCTCCGGCGCCGACTTCATGATTACCATCGGCGGCGGTTCCTCCATGGATACCGGCAAAGGCATCGGGATCATTGTCAATAACCCCGAATACTACGACGTCCGTTCCCTGGAGGGCGTCGCCCCGACCAAACACCGCACCGTTTTCACGATCGCGGTCCCGACGACCGGCGGCACCGGCGCGGAATCCACCATCAATTACGTGATCACCGATGTGGAAAAGAAGCGCAAGTTTGTCTGCGTGGACCCCAACGACATTCCCGACGTGGCCGTGGTGGACCCGGACATGATGTCCAGCATGCCCAAGGGGCTGACCGCTTCCACCGGTATGGACGCGCTGACGCACGCCATTGAGGGCTACACCACGAAGGCCGCGTGGGCGCTGGCCGACTGCCTGGATCTGGAAGCGATCAAGCTGATCGCGAAAAACCTGCGCAAGGCCGTCCAGAATGATCCCGACGGCCGCGAGGGCATGGCGCTGGCCCAGTATGTGACCGCGATGGCGTACTCCAACGTCGGCCTGGGCATTGCGCACTCCATGGCGCATACGCTCGGCGCGGTGTATGATACGCCCCACGGCGTGGCCTGCGCGATGATGCTGCCATCGTGATGGAGTTCAATCAGGAATACACGGGCGAAAAGTTCAGGGACATCGCCGAGGCCTTCGGCGTGGATACGAAGGGCATGAGCGAGTGCGAGTACCGCAGGGCCGCCATCGACGCGGTGCGTCAGCTGTCCGTGGATGTGGGGATCCCCACCAAGCTGGAAAAGCTGAAGGAAGAGGATCTGCCCTTCCTGTGCCAGTCCGCCGCTGCCGACGCCTGCGCGCCCGGCAACCCGCGGCCGGCAGCGCTTGCCGACTTTGAAGCCATGTTCCGCAAGCTGATGTAAGCGGTAAGCGTTCTCCCTGGCCGGCAGGGACCGGCCGGGGATTCATGCGATGAGGAGGAACGAATACGATGCAATTCATCATCAAGGCCTATGACGGCCCGGACATGCTGGCCAAACGGATGGAAGTCCGCCCGCAGCACCTGGAGGGAATGGCGAAGCTCGGCAGGCACATCGTGTGCGCCGGCGGCCTGACCGATGAGGAAGGGAAGCTGAAAGGCTCCGCGGTCATCGTTGATTTCGACGACGAGGCCGGGGTGAAAGCGTATCTGGCCAATGAGCCTTATGTGGTCGCCGGCGTATGGCAGGAAATCACCTGCGAACCGCTCAACGTCGTGCTGGTGAACGGAGAAAAATACAGCCCGCAGAAATAAAAACCTCTGGGTCCGCAGATAGAAAGAAGACCCCCGGACCGCATTGAAAGCGGTTCAGGGGCCTTTTTCTGATTATCCCATGACCTGCTGCACTTTCCGCAGATACTTTGCCGGAATGGGCTTTTCCAGCCGCCAGAGGATGCTCATGGGCCGGCTGCCGGTGTGGCTGACATAGGCGGCCTGGCCCAGGAAGGTATAGGGTGCGGTGCCCAGGGCGTCCTGCCTGAACTCGCGGACGAAGAGCAGGACGCGGCTCCCCCGTTCGGCGTGGTGGATGTAGCGCCGGCCGGTGGGGGAATCGGCGGCGGTGGTGGACTGGCTCTGCCAGTGAAAGAGCGTGGGGCTGACGGCGTAGTCCTCGTACATGGTGGTGGGGGAGTAGTCCCGGTCGCTCTTGTTCAGGGTGATGAGGAAGACGTCGATGCCCTTGTCCTGCAGGTACAGCACGCCCTGGCGCATGGCGCTGAAGTTCCGGTAGTCCAGCGCCGCCAGCAGCTGGCGCTGGGTGTAGGTGCAGTGCACGTCCAGCGGACAGTCGAAGCCCAGATCGGCCGCGGAATCGATGAAATCGATGCGGTCGTACTGATACCGCAGCAGCGCCAGCAGCTCTTCCAGCATCACGGGGCTGTCCGCCAGGCTGTACAGATGTCCGAGCACCTCATCGCTGTTCCAGTCCTCCGCCCAGCAGTCCCAGACGGTCATGTGGAACATCTGCAGCATCCGCCGCTTCAGGGGCGGCAGGGCGGCGAAATCCACATCGTTCAGCCGGGGCAGGATGTCCAGCAGGAACTGAATCCAGCGGCGGGAATCAAAGGCGGCGAAACGGTACATCACCCGGCTGAGGAGGGCCTCGGTTTCTTCATTGAAATCCGGCCGGACACCGGCCTCCGCGCACAGGCGGGCGAAGGTGACGTTTTTGCCGTAGATATCCCCCGGCGTCAGGTGATAAAAGGAAAGGAAGCTGCTCAGGGTCAGTTCCTTCCCGGTGTCCTCCGCGAAGGTGCGGATGCGGCTGACCAGCTCGCCGTGACCGCGGAAAGAGCGGCTGATATTGTCCAGCACGGCCCGGGCCGCCTTTTTTTCCAGTTGGATATAGCAGCCCCGGGGCGCGCCGGTGAAGCCCCGCTCGATTTCCTCCCGGATGCCGCGGTGACCGTCCCCCAGCAGGGCGGCGAACTTTTCCGCAAAGTTGTAGCGGCGGTTGGCGGCGCCGATAAAGTCCAGCACCGTCAGGCAGTCCTTGCCCTCGCTGAGGCGCAGGCCGCGGCCCAGCTGCTGCAGGAAGATGGTCAGGGATTCCGTGGGCCGCAGGAACAGCACCGTGTTGATCTCCGGGATGTCCACGCCCTCGTTGTACAGGTCCACCGCGAAGATGACCCGGACATCGCCGCGGACCAGTCGCTCCCGGGCTGTGCGGCGTTCCTCGTCGCCGGAACGGCTGTCCAGCGCCATGGCGGGGATGCCGGCGGCGCAGAAATGATCCGCCATGAAGCGGGCGTGCTGCACCGACACGCAGAAGCCCAGGGCCTTCACCTCGTCCATGTCGGCGGCGTACCGGATGAGGCTCTGCGCCACATGATCCGCCCGGCGCCGGGCAACCGCCCCAGAAATGGTGTAGAGGTTGCTGAGCTCCGTGCGGTCGTAGCCGCCCCGCACCCACTTCAGTTCGTCCAGGTCCACCGTGTCCGACACGCCGAAATACTGGAAGGGGCAGAGGAGCTTGCGGTCAATGGCCTCCGGCAGGCGGATCTCCGCGGCGATGCGGTGGTCGAAAAAGCGCAGGATGGACTTGCCGTCCATGCGTTCCGGAGTGGCGGTCAGGCCCAGCAGCACCCGCGGCTCAAATGCTTCCAGCGCCTCCGCGTAGGAGTCCGCCGCCGCGTGGTGGGTCTCGTCGATGACGATGTAATCATAATAATCCTTCGGCAGCCGCTTCCACAGGGCCTGGGCGTTTATCGTCTGCACGGAAACAAACAGATGATTCAGGTTTTCCGGCCGGCGGCCGCCCACCCAGAGGTTTCCGAAGTTGACGTCCTTCAGCACGCCCTGGTAGGTGGCCAGGCTCTGCCTGAGGATTTCTTCCCGGTGGGCGATGAACAGCAGCCGGTTCGGCGCCTGCGGATGGGCCTTGCGCCAGCCGCGGTAATCCAGCGCCGCGATGACGGTTTTGCCCGTGCCGGTGGCGGCCACCACGAGATTCCGGTATGAACCCCGCACTTCCCGCTCCGCCCGGAGCTTGTCCAGGATCGCCTGCTGATAGGGCCAGGGGCGGATGTCGAAGAGGAACGCCTGCCGCTCCCCCTGCCGGCGTTCGCCCTTCAGGGCTTCCGCCAGGCGGGGATGGGCCTCGGGCGTGTAACGTTCGAACTCGTCCGAATGCCAGTAGCTGTCAAAGGCGGCGTGGATCTTCCGCAGGGTGTCGGGCTGATCCATGGCGGTGAGCTTCAGGTTCCACTCCAGGCCGCTGCTCATGGCGGCGCCCGAGAGGTTCGAGGAGCCCACATACGCCGTGGTAAAGCCGGTATCCCGGCAGAACACATAGGTCTTGGCGTGCAGCCGCGTGCGGGCGGTGTCATAGCTGACCCGGATCTCCGTGTTCGGCAGGACGGCCAGCTCGTCGATGGCCTTGACCTCCGTCGCCCCCATATAGGAAGTGGTGATGACCCGCAGCAGCCCGCCCCGTTCCGTGAACGCCCGCAGGGCGTCGATGATCAGCCGCAGCCCGCTCCATTTGACAAACGACACCAGCATGTCGATCCGGTCTGCGCTGGCGATCTCCTTTTGCAGCTCCGAGTACATCTGCGGCTCGCGGGCCGCGCCGGTGAACAGGCTGCTCACCGCCATGGGCGTCTCCGGCCGGGGCATCTTCGCGGCGGTCAGGCCCGTGACACGCCCGGGCGCGTCCTCCCGGAGGATCTGCAGCAGCTTTTCCGCCGGTTCGTCCACCGTCTTCCCCGCGATGTCCTCCCGCCGCTCCGCCAGCACCTGGAGCACGCGGTTGACCAGTTTGATCCGCTCCTCCGTCTCCTCCGGCATGGCTTCCAGCGCCGAGCGCACCGCCTCCGCCACATAGCCCGCCAGGGCCTGCGGGGCCTCCGCCGGGTCCAGCCGCTCCACATGCTTGCAGGCGTCGGAAACGGGCGCCAGCTCCCGCGCGAGGGCTTTGCTGATGATCTGCTCGTAGAGGCCGGGTGTCAGCATGATGTGTTTTCTCCTTTGACGTGCAAGTCTGTCCCTGCCATTATAGCACAGGGGACGGGGCAGGCAAAGCGTGCCGGGGCAAAAAACTGTCTGTTTGAAAGCGCGGCACGCACGGAAAAATTTTTTCCGGCGCCGCTGACAGCCCGCCGGATGAGCCGTATATAATTCCGGTGACACCGAAAACGGTGCCGCGGAAAACAAAACATTTTTAAAAAAAGAAAGATGAAAGAGGTATTATGATTATGAAAAAGATGCTTTGCCTGGCGCTCGCCGCCGTTCTGGCCCTGTGCTGCGCCGTTCTGCCCGCGCTGGCTGACAGCCATCCGCTGATGTATAAGGTCACCGACAAGGACGGCCACTCCATTTACCTGCTGGGCACCCTGCACATCGCTTCTCAGGACACCCTGCCTGTGGCGCGCCTGGACGAGACCCTGGGACAGGTGGACCGCGTCATCTTCGAACTGAGCGAAGCGGACATGCAGAAGCTGGCAGGCGGCAGCATGAACGACGCGGACGCGGGCCAGGCCGGCCTTGCGATGCAGGTGGAGGACAACGGCCTGACCGATGAAACCATCGGCCTGGTTGCCGGCTTCCTTTCCGCCGCCTACGGCCAGACCGTGGACCCCATGATGCTCAAGCAGCTGGCCCTGCCGGTGCTGGCGCAGATGCTGCAGGCCCAGTTCATGACCCTCGCCGGCTATGACGCTTCCGGCCACGGCGTGGACCTGGAGGTTTTCAGAAAAGCGAAGCAGCTTGGCCTGAAGATCGAAGGCGTGGAAACCCTGCAAGACCAGATGGGCGCGCTGAACGCCGAAGCCGCGGACGCGGCCGTCACCGAAAAGCAGATCCTGGAGATGATGAATAACCCCGCCCAGTTCAAGGAACAGATGGACGCCATGATCAACGCGTACAATACCGGCGACAAGGACGCGCTGCTGAAGATCTTTACTGCCGAAGGCGTCCGTTCCAGCGCGGACGCGGGACGCAACGCCCGGTTCCTCGAAGCGGCGGAAAAGGCCCTGAAGGACGGCGGACGCGCTCTGTTCGCGATCGGCGTCTACCACATCATCGCCGAGGACGGCCTGGTCAACGCCCTGACGCAGGCGGGCTGCACGGTAGAGGCGATTTGAGGCTGACAGACCGGAAAAACCGTATATGCCGCCGCGAATAAGAAAAACGCGGTGCATTCAAAAAAGCGGAGCCTTCCGACACGGAGGTTCCGCTTTTTTGAGGTTCCCGGACGGGCCGGCGCTGGGATGAATGATGTCTTCCTGACAAATAGCCGAAAACCGTCTGAATCGCCGTCCGGGGCGGCATAAAGCGTGTTATGAACATGCTGACGGAAAGAAGCGTCATCTCCGCTGTTCTGGGGAAGCGGGCGTCTCATGCTGGTGCGGTTTTCAGGGTGCCGGACGCTACGCCGTCATAGAAGTCTGTCAGCGGGTCGTGGGAGCGGAAGCACTGCACCGTGGCGGTGCCGTTCCGGAGGCAGAGCAGCATCTCGAACCCGCAGGGGGAGGTGCCGGCGGCGTGGCAGCGCAGGCGCAGCTGGCCCGGGTCTGTCCATCCCGCGGTGACGACAGCGGGCACTTCCGGCTTTCCGGGCCATCCGGTTTCCAGGATATCCCCGGGCAGAAACGGAAGCACCGCGGCGGAATCCCCGCGTTCCAGGATCAGGCTGTTTCCCCGGAGGGCGAGTGTCCTGAGCCCCAGGGGGTTCCCTTCCGGAAAGGCAAAAGGCCCGGCAGAGGCGGCGCGGTATTCCGGGATGTCCGGCAGGGTCCTCACCCGGAGGGAGAAGGTTTCCGGCGCCATGTCCTCCGTATCGGTGTAGGGAAGCACTTCCTCAAAAAACGCGTCGTAGATCTTCTGCACGCCGAAGGGGTCCAGCCGCGTGTCCGCAATCGTCGTGAGGAGCGTTTCCTTTTCCGGGCAGGCGATGACCATCTGGCCGCCCAGGCCGTACATGGACCAGCCGTTCCGGGTCTGCCAGCACTGCCAGCCGTACCCGTACTTTTCTTCGTCCGCCTGGCGCTGCCAGGTGGCGATCTGCCGGCGGGTCATTTCCCGCACGTACCATCCGGGCACAAGCCCCCGGCCGCCGTCCATCAGGCAGAGAGCGGTCCTGTTCAGGTCCCGCAGGCTCATGCACAGGCCGGTCCCGCCCTGGCAGCAGCCGGACGGATCCTTCAGCCAGAAGCGTTCGTCTTCCAGCCCCAGGGGCGTAAACAGCCGCTGCTCCAGAAAATCCATCACCTCCATGCCGCTCAGCCGCCGGACCAGCGCGGCCAGCACCTGGGACGCACCGGTATCGTAGTGGAAAACCGTGCCGGGTTCATGGCTCGGCTGCCCGGTAAAGAAGGGCCGGGTCCAGTCCCGGTCCTCCCGTTCCCGATAGGCGGTCTGGGCATAGCAGGTGGCCATCCGCAGCATGTCCCGGATGGTCTGGCGGAGGACGCGCCCGTCCGGACGCTCCGGCAGCAGGTCCCGGAAATAGTCCGCCACGGGCCGGTCCAGGTCCAGCTTTCCCTCATCCGCCAGCATGCCGACGGCCAGGCCGGTCATCGTTTTGCTGACGGAATACATCCGGTGGGGCTGTCCCTCCCGGAAGGGGCGGTAATAAGCCCCGGCTTTGAAGCTGCCCCGGACCGTCAGCAGGAAGCCGTGCATATTCACGTCCCCCTTTTCCAGGCGCTCAATCATGGACAGAACGCGGTTTCTCAGCATCGCGCGGCCCTCCCTTTGATCAGTCAATGCCATGATAACATGAATGGGGCCGCCCTGCAAGGACGGCCCCCGGATCTGCGCAACGGGATTACTTGGTCGCGGAAGCGAAGCGGTCGTACTGAGCCTGGCGGATCTTCAGCATTTCGCCGATCTGCATGCTTTCCAGCGTGGCGATGTACGCGTCAAAGTCGGCTTCCAGGTTCTTGGTCCCGATGATGAAGGCGATGGCGTTTTCATCCACATAGGTCTGGATATCCACCTGGTACATGCCGGAGATTTCGGCTTCCTCTTCGGTGGAGTAGACTTCCGGATAGGGAGCGCGGATAAAGGGCTCTTCAAAGTCGCGGTCGTTCTGCACGTGCCAGGCGGCGAGCAGCACGTCCGTGGCCGGGACAGACTGCTGGGAAGGCATGTTCGGCGCGTTGATGCCGAGGCCCTGATACCAGATGGTATCCTCGGTGCACCTGGGCAGGAAGTGACGGACACCGTCCGCGTCCACTTCGTAGGTCAGGCCTTCCATGCCCCAGACGTACAGGTCCTGGGCTTCTTCGCTCATGGCGTAATCCAGGAACTTGATGGCCAGTTCCTTGTTGGCGCTCTTGGCGTTGATGCCGAAGATGTTGCTGATGGGGTTGCGGCCGATGTAGGCGCCCGCATATTCGCCGGACAGCGGGGCGGCGCCGGCGATCACGCCCTTGGAGGGGTCAGCCTTGTAGCTTTCATACTGCGCGCTGTACAGGGTGCTCATCTGCCAGGAGAAGTCGAAGGTCACGCCGGTGGTGTCGTTGGCGCAGCGGGCGACGATCTGGTCGCGGTCCAGGGAAGCGAATTCCTGCTCCAGCAGGCCTTCGTTGTACAGGCCGTTGAGGAAGGTCAGGTAAGCCTTGTAATTTTCCTTTTCATAGGGGCCGTAGTGAACGACGCCCTGGTCGTCCGCGTAGTAGCCGGAAACCAGGTCCATGCCGAAGGCGGGGCCGAAGGCATAGGGCAGGAAGGCGTTCATCAGGGACATGGGGATCTCGTCCGCTTCGCCGTTGCCGTTCATGTCGGTTTCCTTGATCTTGCGCAGGTAATCTACGAACTCGTCCAGGGTCTTCGGGGCTTCGATGCCCAGCTTCTCCAGCCAGGGCATGTTGTACATGAGCACGGGCTGGTAGTTGTTGGTCACCACGGTCTGGGGCACATAGTAGATGTGGCCGTCCACAGCGGTCAGGGAGCCCTTGATGATCGGGTTCTTTTCCAGGAAGGCGGTGTAGTTGGGCATCAGGTCAAAGTGCTCGTCCAGGGGCTCCACCAGGCCGGAGCTCAGATAGTCCATGTTCAGGTCCTTGTCGGGCATCATGATGATGTCGGGCAGGTCCTTGCCGGAAGCGAGCATCGGGCTCACGGAATCAGCGTAGCTGGAGGGGTCGATCAGCGTCCACTCGATGGTGACGCCGGCGCGGTCGGCGATTTCCTTGAGCAGGGTCGCGTCCCGCAGGTCCACGTTGGAATAGTAGGAGTTGATGGCCAGGATGCTGACGGTCGCGCCGGCCTCGGTGGTGAGGGGCAGGGCGGCGAGATTTTCGGCGGTGGCGGGGATCAGGCCGAATACCAGGGCCAGGGCCAGGACCAAGGACAGGATACGGGTCTTCTTCATGGGTTTTCTCTCCTTTCAAAATATGCTTAAGCGCTTTTATATCCAAGCGCGTTGAGCCGGAATTGCCCGATGCTTATCCCTTGACGGCACCCAGCATGGTGCCGGAAACCAGGTATTTCTGCACAAAGGGGGTGATCAGGAAGATCGGCACGGCCGAAAGCACGATGCAGACGTAGCGGATCTTCAGCGTGTTTTCCGCGGCGGCGGCCGCTGCCTGGCCGCCGGCAGACTGAAGCACTTCGTTGGACGCCTGCAGCAGCACCCGGCGCAGGAAAATCTGCAGCGGCTGCAGGTCCGTGTTCCCCAGGTAGAGCATGGCGTTGAAGAAATCATTGTACCGCGCCACCGCGTAGTACAGCGTCAGCACAGCCAGCGTCGGCTTGATCAGCGGTACGGCGATGCGGAGCATCATGTAGAACTCGTTCGCGCCTTCCAGCGCGGCGTTCTCGAACAGGTCCTGCGGGACGCTGGACATCGCGCTGCGGCAGATCATCAGGTTATAGGCGCTCACCAGCACCGGCAGGATCATCGCCAGGCGGCTGTTGTACAGCCCCATGCCCGTCACCACGATATAGGTGGGGATCAGGCCGCCGGAAAAGTACATCGTAAAGGCCACATAGAAGTTCAGCGGGCGGCGGAGGAAAAAATGCGAACGGGAAAGCGGGTAGGCGCCCAGGCAGGTAAAGGCGATGTTGGCCAGCGTGCCCGCGATGGTGTAAAAGAATGTGTTGCCGTAGCTGACCCACAGCTGGCGGTTGCCGGTGACCATCCTGAACGCGTCCAGCGAAAAGCCTTTGGGAAACAGCACCACGCTGCCCTTGGCCACCGCGGACCCCTCTGAGATCGACACGGAAATGACGTACAGGAAGGGATACAGGGTGACCAGCGCGGCGAAGATCACCAGGATCCAGATCACGATGTCCAGGAACTTGTCCCCGGCGGACGCTTTCAGGAAGGAATGCGGATTGGAGACCCTGCGGCGGCGCAGCGTTTTATCAGTCATGCCTGCTCCCTCCTTACCAAAGCGACGAGCCGGTCACCCTGCGCGCCAGATAGTTGGAGCTGACCACAAAGGTGAACCCGACGGCGGAATAGAACAGGCCGACGGCGGCCGCGTAGCCGTATTTATGATTCTCGATGCCCTGACGGTACACGTAGGTGGAGATAACGTCCCCCGTTTCGTACACCGCCGGGGAGTACATGAGGTAAACCTTCTCAAAGCCGACGTTCAGCAGGTTGCCCAGGGTCATGATCAGCAGCAGGATCACGGTTTCCGAGATCCCGGGCAGGATCAGGTGGACGATCCGCTGCCAGCGGGAGGCGCCGTCCACCTCCATCGCCTCGTAAAGAGACGGATCGATGCCCATGATGGCCGCCACAAAAATGATGGAGTTGAACCCGAAGGACTGCCAGGAACCGGAGATGACGTACAGCTTTCTGAACCAGGAGGGGTCCGACATGAAATTGACCGGTTTTCCCCCGAGCCGGGAGATGATCTGGTTGATGATGCCGGTGGAAGGGGAAAGGAAGTTGGTCATCATGCCTACCACCACCACCGTGGAAATAAAGTAGGGCAGATAGGTGATTACCTGGGCCGCCTTGGCGACCCGCCGGGAGCGCAGCTGGGTGATGGCCACCGCGAAAATGATCGGGATCGGGAACCCGAAAATCAGCGAGTAAAAGGACAAAAGGAAGGTATTCCGGATCAGCCGGAAAGCGAAGGGGGAGCGGAAGAACTGGTTGAACCATTTCAGCCCCACCCATTTGCTGGTGAACAGGCCTTCGAACCCGCTGCCCATGCGGAAATCTTCAAACCCCATGACCAGGCCCACCATCGGCAGGTAGGCGAAAATCAGGTAGTAAAGGAAGACCGGCAGGAACATCAGCAGCAGGTATTTGTCCCGGACGATCAGTGCGCCCAGCGGCTTGCGGTTTTTCGGTGTCAGCGTCGTCATGGATCGCCAGCTTCCTTTCCCTGCTTTTTTTGATTGTATTCCATTCGGATCCTGCCGGGAAGATCCGGAAGATTCCGGACCATATCGGACCTCTTTTCGAGGAAAATGATAAAAAAACCGCAAAAAAAAGGCAAGCATCAGTTTTTCCCGGGGTATTTTTTGATGCTTGCCCTGTATTTTTCCTCATTTTTCGGGGCTTTTGAAAAGCCGGCGCTTTTCAGGTTTTGCGGTAATCGCTGGGGTTGATGCCCATGCTGGCCTTGAAATTTCTCCGGAAGATCAGGAGGTTGGTGAACCCGCACTGCTCTGAAATCTCCTCCAGGGACAGGTCGGTGGTCTGCAGCAGCCGGGTGGCGTGCTGGATCTGGCAGTCCCGGACGTACTGGAGGAACGTTTTGCCGAAGCGGTCCCGGCAGACCGTCCCGACCATCTTGCTGGAGACGCCGAAATGATCCGCGACGGAGGTCAGGCTCAGGTCCGGACTGAGCACATTGGCGTTGATATACCCGCAGATCTCGTCCTGCAGGCGGCTTCGTCCCTCGTCCCCCGCCACTTCCGCCTGGTAGGTGATCAGCGCCTGATTCAGCACGCTGCGGAAATAGGCGAAGATTTCCTCGATGGTGGCCGGTTCGCTCATCCGCTCGATTCTCAGGTGCGTCGTGCTGTTTTCGCTGATCTGGCGCAGCGCCGCGCTGATGCAGGAATGCATTTCATCCACCAGCCGGCGCACCGCGTCCGGCGGCAGGGAGGATTTCTGGAAGTTCTTTTCCCAGATCTGGTCCATCAGCTGGTCCAGCTTGTCGGGCTGGTTTTCCGTCAGAGCCCGCACGATTTTCTCCTGCGCGTCCTTCGGAAACCAGAAGTCCCGGTCTTTTTCTTCCTGTTCCTTTTCGGCGAAGTATACGCTGCCGCGCCCGCCGGTGATCATATTATCCAGCGCCGCGGCCGCGTCCAGGCACGCGCTCCGCAGGCGTTCCAGGTCGGTTTCGGGGCAGCTCACGCCGATGGTGACCGCCACCGACGGATTGTCAATGGCTTCCTCGATGGCCTTAAGCATGGTGTAGAACAGGTCCGTCAGCTTTTCGGACCGGTCCCCGTTTGCCACGACGTAGAGGTTCCTCGCGTCCCGCGGGATGGTGACGACCGGATATTCGTCGTCGGAAAGGGCGGCGCACGCGTGGGCTGCCAGCGCCCGGGCGTCCAGGAACTGCTGCTCGGTGGCGGTCTTTTCTCCCGTCATTGCCAGGTTGACCAGCCCCACCATGTAGGTATCCCGGCGCAGGAACCAGAAATACTCCTCCTGCAGCGCGCTGACCTGCGCCTGGTTGATGTTGCCGCTGATCAGCTGGTGCAGCGCGCCGTGGCTGGCGTAGGGCGATACGGTGATCATTTTTTCCCGGTATCCGTTTCTTTCGCCGATCAGGGCCGAAATGCCCTTCAGCACAGCGTCCAGGTCGCCGCGGGCGGCTGTGCCCGGTTCCTCCGTGGCGACCATTTCCGTGATCGCGCCGATGGGCGCGTATCTGTGCTTCAGGTAATGATAGCAGCCGTACAGGGACATGAGCCCGATCAGCGCCATGATCAGCAGGGGCAGGAAAGCCTTCAGGGGAAAGGATATCCGGAACACGGCCGGATCCAGCTCAAACCGGTAAACCAGGTTCCGGCTGACCAGGCTGGCTATTTCCAGCATGTCCTCCGGGTTTGGCTTTTCGCCGCAGGAATAGATTTCTTTCGCCCCGTTCCGGATGGAGATGCGGCCGAACCGGCGGCTCAGCTCCTTCGACCTGTCCTGCAGCGGCGCAAGCTCCATCAGCACGACGGCAATCCCCCGGGCGCTGCTGTGGGCGGCGCTGCCGGTATAGGCGTCGGCGTAGACCAGAAATTCACGGTTCAGGATCATGTTGGCGTTGCCCGTCAGGTTCAGGAGGGACACCGCGTTCGTCACCTCCATCCACGGCGTCACCGGCAGCGCCCGGACCGGCTCGTCCAGGGCGATGACCCGGCCGGGGGCGAACAGGCGCTTGTCCCCCTCAAACCCCAGCAGGATGGCGTAGACCTCCAGGCTTCCGGAGGAGGCTTTGATCCGGCTCAGCTCGGACTGGGAGCGGTACAGCAGCATGGAGTCCGGCGTTTTCTTCTCGATGCAGATGGACTGGTACATGGTCCGCAGGCTTTCGGAAGAATTCATGGCGCCCGTCAGGCTCTGGGCGATCAGCAAATTCTGGTCCGTCCTGGTGGCGAAAGCCGTTGCCTGCTGCCGCGCTTCGTTCTGTGCCGCTGATTCGCTGGTGGTCCTGTAGGAATAAAGGTACCACAAACAGAATATGGCGATGGAAACCAGGATCAGCAAAACATAGGAGAGGAACAGCCTGCGGAAAAAAGAGCTTCTGAACAGCTTCTCGTTTTTGCTTTCCATAACTGTCCTCCGGAATCGGTCAGAATCAGAACAGGCCTATTATACCGGACGTACCGGGAAAATTCAAGGGAACAACGCATTGCCCGAAAAATCGGGCTCTGCGGGCTTCGGCCTGTTTTCGGGCGCCTGCTTCCGTTTTCTTTCCGGGGAACTGTCCCGCCGTCATGCACCGGCGGATGGTGATCCCGCAGTCTTTCTTCGCCTCGGTCCGGTCAGGCGGGCGAAACATTATGTGCTTAAATTCGTACAGATATACTGCCGCCATGGCCGGGATCTGCGTATATATTCATGACGGAGCAAAAAGTTCCGATACGAAACAGAAAACAGCGCGAAAGCGAAGGAGGAAAACATAATGAATACCAATAAGAAAGAGAACAATATGAACGAACTGAACATCAGCGAAATGGAACAGGCCAATGGCGGAATCCTGCCGATTCTTTTAGGACTCGGCACCCTCGCACTGGGCGGAGTCATCATTGCCGTGATGCCTGACAAGAAGAAATAATACTGTGCAGCCGGAGACAGCGGCGCTGAAACAGGCGCCGCGGAGCTGAAAACAACACAAACGCGAAGAAGAAAAAACATGATGAATACGAAAACAGCGGAACTGAGTCTGAATCAAATGGAAATGGTGAACGGCGGCGCGGATCCGATCCAGACCGCGGCGGCGGCCGGCGCCGGCGGCATCGTCGGGGGAGCGTCGGGCGGAGTGCTCGGGATTTGCCTCGGCCTGGCGACCGGTCCGATCGGCTGGATGGCCCTCGGCGGAGCGATCATCGGCGGCGCCGCGTACGCCACCTACTACACGCTGACATCAAAATAAAAGATACTGTCTTATATAAGTAAGGGGATGCTGCAGGCTTCATTCTGCAGCATCCCCTTCCGCATTATGTTGCTCCACCAATGAATTCATGAAGCCGGATGCTGGGGCAGAAGGGGTGAGAGACACGGAATGAAAGCGCAGGCGTACCCGTAGGCACATAAAGCTTTCATGACGCAGTATATCGCCCCATATGACGCTGCGGATGCTTCACGAATCTGTTGAGGGAACAATAAATGAAAGAACATTGTCGGCAAATCAGGATGCATCCGGTTCCGTTCAGTCAGAGAGATATTTCTGAATACCGGTTATTTCCCAAGCGCTTTGAACATCCAGCCCTTATACGCTTCCACACCGGGCTGATCGAAGGGGTTGATCCCGAGGATTTCGCCTGAAAGATAACAGGCGAACTGGAAGAAATAGAACAGCTGCCCGAAGTGATATGCGTCCAGCCGGCCGATACCCAGGATCAGGCAGGGCATTTTCGCGCTGTGGGCCTTGAGGGTCGCCTCGAAGGCCGCCCGGTTGATATCCCCAAAATCCTTCCCGTCGAGATAATCGAAATCATCCCGCCTGCCGTCCGGATGGATGACCAGACTGCCGGTGGGTTCCCGGACGAACAGGAAAGTTTCGAACATCAGCGGCGCGCCGTCCTGAAGATACTGGCCGACGGCGTGGAGCTCTTCGGAATACTCCGCGGCCGCAGGAAAGATTCCTTTGCCGTCTTTTCCCTCGCTTTCCGCGAAAAGCTGCACCCACCATTTGCTGAACCAGCGGAACTGAGGCTCAAAGGAGGCCAGGATTTCCATGACATACCCACGCTGATGATACAGATTTCTCAAAACCGCGTAGCGAAGGGCGGGATTGGTTTCAGCCCCGGTTTCATGGAGCAGCTTTTCCATATCCTTTCCGCCCCGGACCAGCGCGCGGATGTCGATCCCGGCGCAGGCCATCGGCAGCAGGCCCACGCAGGAAAAAGCGCTGTAGCGGCCGCCCACATCCGTCGGGAAAGGAACGAAGGTGTAGCCTTCCTGTTCACACAGTCTTTCCAGGGAAGAACCATATGTGCCCGTGCAGATGGTGCGGCGGGCCGCTTCTTCCGGGCTGTACTTTTTCGCCATGGCTTCCCGCAGGATGCGGAAAGAGGAGCCCGGCTCCAGGGTTTCAAAGTTTTTGGCAATGCAGTCAATGGCGTAATCCTTGCCTTCCAGGCTCTGAAGCATCCTGTTCAGCGCATGAGGCGACAGGGTGTTGCCCGCATAAATAATCTCCGTCCCGGTACCGTCCGAAAGCGCCTCGATCACACTGCGGGCGGCATTATTGCTGCCCCCCACGCCGATGACCACAAAGGCGTCGCATGTCTTTTTCACGTTTTCGGCAATGGCTTCGATCTGTTCCAGCCATTGGTCTGAAGCCCATTTGTCCAGGTTCAGCCATCCCTGGCTGTCCCTGTATTTTTCCTCTCCGGCCTGAGCCCTGGCAAGGACCGGCGCGGCTTCTTCCAGCGCCCGCGAAAGCGCTTCGCCCGTGACCAGGTTCTTCTGATCCCTGACAGTGATGTCCAGCATGACGTTATACTCCTTCCCGCAGATCGATCAGCCTGGGCAGCGGCCCGCCAAGCAGCGGACGGCACCATTCCCTGAACGCCTCTGTCACGCCGTTGCCCGCATCGTTGATGAATTCATCGGGCATCTTGCGTTCGGTCATCATCACTTCCCGGATGTCCGCCAGAAAGGTTTCGCCGGCGTAAGAGGGACCTTTCTTTCTCCGGATCGCGATCATTTTTGCTGTTTCCCCGGCGACAGCGGCCCGCACCGCCATCCGGCCGCATGCTTCCGCCTCTTCGCGGTCCACGCTGCTCTGCCAGGGGATGGAAGCCCTGCCCAGCAGGCCGGGCTTTTCCGAGCGGGCTTTATAGCCCAGTTTTTTGGTGATCAGCTGGGCCAGATGAGAAGAAACGTCCCCGAAATAGGTCGACCGGCCCACTGTAAAAACAGGCTCCACAATGGGCTTTCCGTCCGCGTCGTGCAGGCCTTCGCTGGCCACGACGACGCCGCACCCTTTTTTGTCGATCAGCTTCTGTACATCCGACAGAAACTGTTCTTCATCAAAGTTTCTTTCCGGAAGAAAAATCAGGTCAGGTCCGGCCCCGTAACTGTCCGCTGCCAGAGCGGACGCCGCCGCCAGCCATCCGGCGTTCCGGCCCATCGCTTCCACCACCGCGATATGGATCGGCAGGCTGTTCACATCACAGCACACCTCCGCCACGCTGCCGGCGATATACCTGGCTGCACTGGCAAAGCCCGGGGCATGATCCGTAACCGCCAGATCGTTGTCAATGGTCTTGGGGATGCCGATGACCCGGATATCTGTTCCTTCACATTTCTTCTGCAGTTTTCCGCAGGTATCCATGGTGCCGTTGCCGCCGTTCATCAGCACGTAACGGATCCCGTATTTCTGAAGGACCGGGATCATGGCTTCATATTCCGGAGCTTCCATAGCATCCCGGGAGGTGCCGATGGCGGAAGCGGGACTGCGCATCAGGGCGTCCAGCACGTCCCCGGGAAGATCGGTGACATCCCGAAGCCGCTCCCTGAGCAGGCCGCCCGTGCCGCCGATGGCCGCATAGATCCGGCCCACCCGGTCACAGGCCTGCGCTTCCCGGATGGCGCCGCAGAGCGAGACGTTGATCACAGCCGTAGGGCCGCCGCCGTGGATGATGATCAGGTTATTATCCATAAGGTGGTTTCTCCTTTACATAAGGCCCAGCAGGCCCAGGGCCAAACCGCCCGCGCCGCACAGCGCCATGGTCAGGATCGGGTTCAGCCTGAATTTCCTCAGGGAGAAGAAAGCGCCTGCAAACAGCGCCATCGCGGCCCACTGCGCGTTTTCCGGGCTGATCTGCTGACGCCCGCCGAAGGCTATCTGCAGCAGCATATTGAGTCCGGCCGCGCCAATCAGGGCTACCACCGCCGGACGCAGAGACGCCAGCACACCCTGCAGCATGGGCAGTTCCCGGTATTTGCGGTAAATGTAAGCCAGCAGCGACGCGATAAACAGGGAGGGCAGGATGCAGCCGAAGGTTGCGATGACCGCGCCCGGCAGCCCGGCGACTCTCATGCCCACAAAGGTCGCCCCGTTCAAAGCGATCGGCCCGGGCGTCATCTCCGCGATGGTCGCCAGGTCCATGAACTGCTCCGCCGTCAGCCAATGATGCAGATCGACCGTCTGGCTTTGGATCAGCGGGATCGCCACATATCCGCCGCCGATGGAGAACAGGCCGATCTGCACGAAGCTCAGAAACAATTGCGGCAATATCACGCCTGTCCGCCCCCTTTCCGGCTGTACAGCACCAGCACGGCACCCACGACGGCGGCGGCCAGGATGATCCAGATCACGTTCACCCTGAAAAAGAAAGTGGCGGCAAAGGCGGCGGCCATCACCGCATAATGCGTCCACTGCCCGGATTTCAGCACATTTTTGCCCAGGCTCAGGGATACGTCCAGGATCACTGCGGCCACCCCGCATGCCATGCCCTTGAGCACCAGGGTCACGAAGCGGTTTTCGGCAAACAGGTTATAAAACAGTGAAATGACAGATATAATCACGACCGGCGGGATCACAGTGCCCAGCACCGCCGCCGCCATGCCTGCAAAGCCGCCCACTTTCCAGCCTGTCAGGATGGCCGCGTTGACAGCGATCGCGCCGGGGCTGGACTGGGCCAGGGCAGTCATATCCAGCATTTCCTGCTCGTCGAGCCAGTGCAGCTCATCCACGAACTTCCGTTTCATAAAAGTCACAATCACAAAGCCGCCGCCGAAGGTAAAGGCGCTGATGTACAGCATGCTGAAAAACAGCGTCAGCAGGCGTTTTCTGCGGGATTGTTCCATGCGTTTTCCCTCAGCCTCCGCAGGGATGCGCCGGGGCGTCATCACGGAAATGACTGTTTTCCTCCGGATTTTTCATGCAAAGATGCACCGCGGCCGTAGTAAATGTTCTGGGCAGCGCCAGGATATTCGGGTTTTCGCCCACGATCTTCCGTTTGGCGTCTTCCAGGGCTTCTTCCACCGTGGCACGTGTTTTTAAGCCCATGCTCCTGGCGATGCCAGGTTCCCTCGCGCCGACGATATAGATGGCGCTGGTATGCATCTCCGCCAGATGACCGCAGCTCATCATGGAGAAACCGTGGAAGGGATGGAAAGCGTTCGCGAAGCGGTATCTGCGGATATATTCCCCGTTCGTGGCAAAATATTCACCGTAGCGGTTCATGTCCGGCAAAATCTGCATGTAGTCGTGCTGGAACATGCCGTAGAGCTCGCGGAGATACGGCCAGCGCTCCTCATGAAACCAGCCGTCGCAGATGGAAGGAACGATGAACACGCAATGATCGCTGAGCACCCGCTTATGCCGGATCACCTGGGCGGACAGAGCCTGCATCATCTGGATCGGGTTGGTGCCCATGCCCGCGCCGTAGTGAAAGTCGGTGGGCATGCCGAATACCACGACATCGTATTTCTTTTCGGCCCAGTGCACGTAGGTACGCTTGTCAGCGGTCTTCCAGGAGACGGGCTGCATTTCCTTCGCGTATCCGGAATTGATCTCAATCTGCCGGGATCTGGTATCCAGCACGGCGTCGCAGCAGAAGAATTTCTTGCCCATCTTCTCTTCCATCCACATGCCCTGCTGGTCGAACTTGTCCCGCATCAGACTGCCGGTGGACACCGGCACGAAATCAGGCCGGTGCATGACCTGGGGCACATGGTGGGCGGCAATGCTCCGCCAGTGGCTGATGCCGGTGGCGCAGTGCTTATACCCGCCGGAATAACCGCCGTA
Organism: uncultured Clostridia bacterium; assembly: GCA_946409855.1. Classification (GTDB taxonomy): domain Bacteria; phylum Bacillota; class Clostridia; order Christensenellales; family Aristaeellaceae; genus UBA4246. Next base: position 19,531 of record CAMJXZ010000002.1, read on the forward strand.
GGGGTTGCCCTGGGTGTGGCCGATCAGAATCGCCACATCGGCATCAAAGACATATTTGTTCATGATCACGTGGTCTCCCTGGGGCGTAAAGCCCAGGTCCGCCAGATGGTTATAATCCTCGCTGTCGTGGCTGGTGATCTGACCGGAATACCAGAACTCATTGAACAGGTCATCCCCCAGGATCTGCCTGGCCTCGTTCATCGGCGTGCGCGGATGGAGGCCGTTGCTGAACAGAAGCAGGATGTCTTCCTTCCGGATGCCGGCTGCGTACAGCTCGTCCAGACAGGCCCGGATGGCCACTTTGCGGTGGCTGGCGGCCTGGCAGCCGCCCTTGACGATATCCGGAATCACGAACACCACGGTTTTTTTGCCGCGGGCCAGATCCGCCAGCGGCTCCATGCCGATGGGATGGCGGATGGAGTCGAGCGTGGCGGTATACAGGCTGTCCCAGTCCTGCGGCAGACAGGGAGGATCGGGCACCGTTTCGCCCGGGATGAACACGTCGGTACTGTCGGGCAGATTGGCGCTCATGAAGCCGTGGCCGTATTCAAACTGCAGATTCATCGTGCTCCCCCCTTATTCCGCGCAATGGGTCATGTAGATGCGGACGATTTCGAGATATTCGTCCGGATAAAAGCCGATTTCTCCCTGGAAGCGGGTCAGGGCAATCAGACCGCCGTCCATTTCAGGGATGGAAGCCAGCATGGCCGCGTTGTCCTGTTTGAGACCGCCCCCGTATACCACCGGCATGCCGCCCGTCCGCTCCTTGATGAAACGGGCGATGGGGGAGATGACCTCCGCGCCGGGCGGGGTTTTGCCAGGACCGATGGCCCAGATGGGCTCGTAGGCGATGATCACATTTTCCAAAGCGATCCCGTCCAGACCGACGGACAGCTGCTCGCTGAGCACTTCCTGCCAACGGTCCCGCTCCTCCGCCTTTTCACCGATGCAGTAGGTGACCGTCATGCCCTGACGCACCGCACAGCGGATTTCTTTGTTCAGCAGCCGGTTCACGGCTTTCGTATCGGTGACGCCCGCTTCCTGCAGGACGCCCAGCTTGTCCGCCCGCTCCTCGCAGTGACCGATGATCGTGCTTTTCACGCCCAGCGCCTTCATGGCGGCCGCCGGACGGTTGGCGGTATAAGCCCCGAAGCTGACGCCCGGCGCCACATCCGCCCGGTATACGCTCTGACAGCCCACTTCGATCATGCTGCCTTCCCCGGCAGCCTGTACCGCCGGGATCACATGGGCTTCCGGGAAATACATGGGAAAACGGGCGGCTCCGCGGTACTGCTCAAGCTCCGTTTTCGTACGGGAGATGATTGTCTCCGCCCAGCCTGCGCCTGCCGCCAGGCGGTTCACCCCGCCCATTTCCGCCGGCACGTCGAAACGTTTGAGATTCAGGCAAAGATGTTTCATGATCAGATTCCCTCCTTCTTATACCTGTCCGCCATCTGTTCGGGCGTGACCGGCTCAATCGCGCGTCAGGGCCGCATTGCGTTCCCTTTCTCTGTGGTCTTTTTTCCGGAAAAAAGCAGGGATCGGGATCGCGAAAAGCGGTTGTTAATTAATTCAATTAAATAATTATCATACTATCCCGCGGTTGTCAAGTCCTTTGACAAAAAAGTTGATTCTGCCGTGTATGATCTGCTGTTCACGTCTCTCCCTGCCGGATAAGCGGTTTTTGCAGGATACAGGCGAACCGGATTCATCCGCGGTCCCCCGGCAGGCATAGGAGCGTCTGCCCGTCTGGTCCGCCGGCTTCCCCGTCAGCGTGATGGCCTTCCGGTCTGTGATGTCCATACTGCTTACGACCGGCATGAGCGCCTGAAAAGTGATATTGCTCCACCAATGAATGCTTGAAGCTGGATGCTGCGGCAGAAGGGGTGAGAGACAAGGAATGAAAGCGCAGGCGTACCCGTAGGTACGGCAAGCTTTCATGACGCAGTATATCGCCCCTTATGACGCTGCAGATGTTTCAAGAATTTGTTGGGGGAGCAATAATACAGCTGCGGCACGGTGGATCCGAGGAGAAAGCGATTGGGGCACAGGACTGTCCGCCCGGATCCAGGGATTGGTATGCATTCATTGATTCATTTGACAAACAAACGAAACCGTTTTATGATAGCGTCAGGAATATTTCCGTTTATTCATGAGAGGGGCACAACACATGGCAGCAACATCCGGGCGGAACAGCGGCACCGTAAAACAGGAAAACCTGGAAGCCGTAAAACTGATGCTGTATCGTCAGGGGCCCATTTCCCGTGCTGAAATTGCCGTTCAGCTGGGGCTGACCCCCGCCACCATCACCAATATCACAGCAGACCTGATTGCCCGAAACTTTGTGGAAGAGGTTCAGAACGAAGACGCCTCCGCGCAGCCCCGCGGAACCGGACGCAAACCCATTCTGATTGATCTGAAGCGGGACTGCTTCACCGTGCTTGGCGTCTCCCTGGGGCGGGACAGTACCAGATTCTGTCTGTGCGATATGCGGGGCAAGGTACTGGCCAGCGGCATCTATGAGGTCATGAGCGATGATTACAGCGTCATGCTGCATCAGCTGCAGGGAATTCTGAGCCTGATCCGCCAGCGGCATGAGGACCTGTGGAACAGGCTGCTGGGGATCGGCATATCGACGCCCGGCGTTGTCAATTCCCATCGGGGCCATGTGAAAAACCATATCCTGGAACGCCAGTCCTGGCGGGGAAAACCCCTTGCGGAGGAAATCAGCCGCTTTACCGGGCTTCCCGTGCGGCTGGAAAACAACGTGAAAGCCCGCAGCACCGCCATCACCTTATTCTGGCCGGAACTGCTGAACGGAGAGACTACTTTTGCCCTGTGCCATGTTTCCTTCGGCATCGCCTGTCCCTTTGTGCTGGGCAGCCGGGTTTTCGAAGGGGAAGACGCCGCCGCCGGCGAGATCGGCAAGATGATTCTGGAGCCGGACACCGCCCAGAAAACATCTGTTTTCGCGCCCGGCAGCAGGGAAGACGCCGCTTTTGCCCTGCCGGGCAGCCTGGAAGCCCTGTCCAGCGTGAATGCCATTCTGACTCAGTGCAGGAAACACATCCGTGAGGGAGAAGACACCATGCTTACCTCCCTCTGCCCGGACAGTGAAACCCTGCAATTATCCCATGTGCTGGAAGCCCAGCGTTCCGGCGACCCGATGGCGTGCCGGGTCATGGATCAGGCCATGTTCTATGTCGGCATTGCGCTGGCGAATATTGTGGACATTGTCAATCCCCACCTGGTCCTGCTCAGCGGACCGGTTTTTACCAATCGGCAGAATGCGGACACTGTGGAAAAGGCATTGATGCGCTACGCATTTCTGCCCGATGACGATGTACTGCACGTTCTGCCGGTTGATATGGGCGAATACGCCGGGGCGATCGGCGCGGCAGCCAGCTGCATCGAAAAGTATTTCCTGCGCTCATAACGAAGACCGTTATTTCCGGATGCAGCCGTCCGGCAGCGTTCACAGGTTTCTCCGCAGCGCAAACGATTCAGCCGGGCCGAAGCGCCCGGTTTTTTGCTGTGTCTGATCGCCGCCCCTTTCATTATTGTTCAGAAAACCGCTGTCCGCAAACGCGTGTACACAAATGTGTATCATATAATTTGTGAAATGTGACTTGACATTTGTACAGATCAATGTTAATATACACTCGTATTTATAAAGTGCGTGTTCCATGACGATCAATTTCAAAAAAACTGACTGTCCGTCCGAAGAAGAGGAGGAAAACACCATGAAAAAACTGCTTGCTCTGCTGACTGCTTTGATCATGCTGCTTTCTGCCGGCGCCGTGATGGCGGAAGAGAAAGAACCTGTCACCATCCGTTTCTACAATTATGCGCTCTCGGAAACCGCCAAGGCGGACTGGTGGAAGAACACGATAGCCGCCTTTGAAGCCGCCAACCCCTGGGTGACGGTCGAAAGCGTTACCGTGGATTACAACAGCATGATCCAGACCTTTACCAACGACCTGGGCTCCGGCCTGAGCGTCGACCTGATCCTGGGCGAAGTCAGCTGGATCCCGGCGCTGGTGGAAGGCGAATTCATTCAGCAGCCCAAAGATGTGATCGACCCGGATTTCTATGCCGGCTACTACGATTACGTGCTGGATCAGATGTACTATAAAGACGGCGTGTACGCCGTGCCGCACTATTACACCAACTCCGTTGTTTTCATCAACAAGGATCTGGTGGAAGCCGCCGGCATGGACGCAGCCGCCTTCCCGGATACGCTGGACGGCCTGAAAGCCTGGATCGAAAGCCTGGACGCCTTCTATAAGGACAGCGGGAAAGTTTCCACCATCTTCGGCCTGACCACCGCGGAAGTCCCGGCCACCGGTTCCAATATCAACGCCATGTTTACCGCCTTCGGCGGGCAGCTGCTGACCGACGACGGCAAACTGGCCGATCTCAAGGCGGAGCCCAACGCCACCGCCATGGCTGAAATGCTGGACTTTTACAAATACCTGATCGGCAACGGCTACACGCAGGAAAACCTGAAGCTGAAAGATTACCGCGCGGCTTTCGGCGCCGGCAACGTGGTCGCTTATGTGGACTCTTCCTGGGGCTATGCCCAGATCGGCGAAGTGGATCCGAAAGCCGCTGAATTCACCGTCACTTCTTTCCTGCCCACCACGATGGGTACTTACGGCAAGGGCGAATCCCTGGTGGAATCCCACTGCTTCCTGATCGGCGACGGCCTGAGCGACGGGCAGAAAGAAGCGATCAGCCTGTTCATCCAGCACTGCACGAGCACAGAGAACCTGGAGGGTTATCTGAACAATATCGGCCTTGCGTTTGTGGCGCATGAAGGACTTTCCGGCTGCCGGATTTCTCCCATCCTGGAAGGCGCCGCCAAGGGCGTATCCCATGTGCGCAAACAGACCCAGATCGGCCCCATGGTCAGTGTTCAGAAGCAGCTGGCGACCATGGTGCTGGATTATACGGTCAACGGCGCCAGCATGGAAGACGCCGTCGCCGGCTACATTGCCCAGGCTGAATACTACATCGATCAGTAATGCTTTCATGATGCTTCAGGGGGTGGCGCGCGATGCCCACCCCCTTTCTTTCAAAGGAGACGGTCATCATGCGTTCCGCTTCTTCCTCTTCATCCCGCCGCTTTCCCGTCCTCCGCAGTTCCCGGAAGCGGCAGGATCTGCTTTTCTGCCTGTGCCTGCTGCTGCCGGCCGTCGTGCTCTGTACGGCGTTCATCCTCATCCCGATCATAGACTCCGTCGTGATGAGCTTTACCAATTATAAGCTCGTCAACCTGACCAAGAACCGGCCGGGGGAGTGGAATGATTTTGCCAATTACACGAGGCTGTGGAAGGCGGGAAAGCTGCAGTCGGCCATCCTCATCACCGGACAGTTTGTGTTCTGGACGGTCAGTCTCACCTTCCTGGTCAGCATGACGCTGGCCCTCATCCTGAACACCGACCCTCCCGGAGCCCGGTTTCTCCGCAGCGTCATGATGATCCCGTGGGTTATCCCCACGGTGATCACCGGTCTGCTGTGGGCGTGGATCTATGCCAACCCCTACGGCCTGGTCCAGTATCTGGTCCATCTTTTTTCCGGAGGCAGGATCACGGATTTCGGCATGCTGAACGGAAAGGGTACGGCGCTGTGGGGCATCATTCTCGCCGGGCTGTGGAAACAGGTGCCGCTGATGACGCTGCTCCTCCTGGCGGGCATGCAGAACGTCCCGGAAGATATCATGGAAGCGGCCAGGATCGACGGGGCAGACTATTTCACCCGGCTGATCCATATCCTGATTCCGTATATGCGCAGCGTCATTGCCGTATCGGTCTCCATGTGCATCATTGAGAACTTCAAGCAGTATCCGCTCTTCGCCACCCTGACCAACGGCGGCCCCGTCGGCGCCACCACCACCCTGGCCGTTCTGTCTTATGACGAAGCCTTTGTGAACAACAATTACGGTTCCGGCGCCGCGGTGACGACCGTATGGCTGCTGGTCATGATCGCCGCAGTCGCTGTGTTCAGGCTGATTTTCCAGCGAAACAAAGGAGAGACGGCATGAAAAGCAGACATCACGCGGTCGCCCTGGCCGCCAAGTATCTTGTGATTCTTTTCCTTTTCGCTTTTCTTCTTTTTCCGGTTTACTGGATGCTGGTGACATCGCTGAAGACAAATGTGGAATCCTACCGGATCATCCCTTCCCTCTGGCCGGAAAAGGTTTCCGCCGGCGGTTATCAGACCTTGTTTCAGGACGGCAAATTCCTGGTGTATTACGGGAACAACCTGATTGTTTCCGCCCTGGCGGCCCTGCTGATCTGCCTGATTTCCATCATGTCCGGCTATGCCCTGAGCAGGTTTCATTTCCGGTGGAATGTGCTTCTGCTGGCGACCTTCTCTTTTTCCCAGATGATGCCGGTCATCAGCCGGCTCATCTCCCTGTACGGGATCCTGCGGCGTCTTGGGATGACGGATACCCGCCTGGGTCTGGTGCTTGCCATCAGCGCGACGCAGGTGCCGTTTTCCGCCACCCTCATGGCTTCCTTCTTTGACGGCATTCCGCGCGACCTTGAGGAGGCCGCCTGGACCGACGGCTGCGGCAGGATGAAAACCCTTCTCCGAATCATTATGCCGCTGGTCGTTCCGGGCATTCTGGCGGTCGGTATTTACAGCTTCCTGATGACCTGGGACGATTATCTCCACGCCGTCACACTGGTCCGTTCTCCTGCGCTGTGGACATTATCGCAGGGACTGAAGCTGACCTATCTGGGCGAGGTCAGCGACTGGCAGCTCATCAATTCCGCCTCGATCCTGGGCGCGCTGCCGATGATTTTCGTGTTTTTCTTCTTCCAGAAATATATGGTCAAAGGCCTCGTGGCCGGGGCGGTCAAGGGATAACCGGACTTCCGGAAACGGGCAAGCGGTCCGATCAATCTGCCGTGCGCAGAACGATCGGACCGCTTTGCTGATGCTGTCAGGCAACGCTCCCGTCAATGATCCCATTCCTTCAGGCTGTTCAGATACCAGTCGGGCATAGATGCTTTCACCGGCCGCGTTTTCTCTTTCCCGGCCACGGCCTGATAATCCTCCAGGCTGTAGACGCTGCCGTCCTCATGAAAAAGCCCGTTGAACGTGCCGTTTGGGCGCTGGGCCATCAGATAGGCCGGCTTGACCATCAGGGACCAGAAGAAGCTGCCCGTACCGGAGCCGTATACCGTGGGCGCCAGGGTGGCCAGAGCCGGCACGGTATATTCCTGCGGGATGGATTTCACGTCCCATCCGGGCCCGGCTTCCCTCACCCGCTGCCACTCTGTCAGCCAGCAGGGCTTGCGGATCAATTCCTGCACAGCCTTTGCCTCCCGGATCACCCGGGCGAGGTTTTCCGCGCTCTGCGGGAAATTATCGTGATACTGGTATACATCCAGTTCATCCCTGAAGTACAGGTTGTGCGGCAGCGTAATACAGCCGATCGTCAGCGGCACGCTGCCGTGATAGCTTTTCGCCAGCGCGACGATGTGCTGGGCAAAGGGGACATTGCCGCTCTCCCGGTGAGGCTCGTTCATGCACTCGATGGCCAACAGTCTTTCATCGCTGCCGAAGCGGCGCATAAAAGCGTCCACAAAAGCATGCACTTCCACCCAGCGGGCAGGATCTAGCTGAATCGCCCGGCAGGGGGAACAGACACAGATGGCCGTGTGGGGGTTTTTGTTTTTCCTGTTCTCTTCCGTATTGTCAGTTCCGCAGTCCTCAAACAGGACCGGCATGATCCGGATGCCGTGCTTTTCGGAAAGGGCAATCACCTGTTCGAACCGTTTAAAGAACTCTTCCGGCCGCTCCTGCCAGTATTCAAAGCTCACGAACATGCGCAGCGCGTTGATGCCGGCGTCTTCCGCATAACCGAAATCCCGGTCGATTTCCTCCGGATTCAGCTCATTCCAGGTTTGCCACGCGTTGTAAGCGCGGGAAGGAAAATAGACAGCGCCGCGGATTCCTTCAAAGTAAGACGCATCCAGCATAGACAGCTCTCCTTTCAGTCAGTCCAGAAATTACACGTGTGTATACATGCAGGAAGAAATCCCCGTACCTGTCCGGTACGGGAAAAATGTTATCTGGTGGTATCCCGGATCACCATGCTGGTGGTCAGGTGCTGATCCTCCGGGGTCAGGCCGCCGATCATAGCCCCGATCAGGGACAGCGCCGCTTCGGCGATCGCTTTCTGATCCGTTGCGACGGTGGTCAACGCGGGCCGGATGATCCTGCTGGTATCGGAGTTGTCAAAGCCGATTACGGAGATGTCCTCCGGCACTTTCTTTCCGCAGGCGAGGACGGCGTTGAGCACCACGCAGGCCAGCCCGTCGTTGCGGCAGACAAAACCGTCCACGGGAACGCCGCTTTTCACCCGGCGGCAGACCGCCCCGAACAATTCATCATAATCGGCGCATCCCGTAATGAAGGAATTGCCTGACAGCGGGCAGCCGAGGGCTTCCATCTGGTTGCAGAAACCGCGGTACCGCAGGTCCTGCCGGCTGGAAAAATGGCCGTTGCGGCTGACCCTGTCCACATGCACCAGATTCCTGCAGCCGGTTTCATACAGCAGCCGGACCGCCGCCATGATGCCGCTTTCGATGCCGGTATAGATCCTGGCCACACGGCCGTGAACCGTGGCGTAATCCCGGGTCATCAGGAGGACCACCGGCAAACCGCTGTCCACCAGGTCCTGCACACAGCTTTCGGCCAGGCTGGAGGAAGAGATGATCACCGCGTCCACCTGGCGGGAGAGGATCCGGCTGACAAAATCGCGGTCACTCTTGGCGCTCATCAGGGAAACCAGGTATCCCTTGTCGTACGCCACGCCGTCCAGTTCCTGAAGCAGTCTTCCGAAATAGTTATTGGCTACATTATCCGCGATAAAGAGGATATGGCTGTTGCCCTTGCCTTTCAGCGCGCGCGCGATGGAATTGGGCCGGTAATGCAGTTTTTCCACCGCTTCCATGACCCTTTTTTTCTTGTCTGCGGAAACATAGCGGTTGGCATTCAGCACATAGGAAACGATGGTTTCCGAAACACCGGCCAGATCCGCAACATCCTTGCGGGTGGGCGTGTTCGATTTCCTCGCCATACCGTACTCTCTCCTTTCCGTGGACATGTGTACAGTATATCATGGAGCGGTCTTCAAGTCAATTCTGTTTTATCTCCCTCTGCCTGAGCAAATCAAGATGAACACGATGTTTATCTTGACACGAAATAAAAGGATATGATATACTTTTTATACTACATACGAGTAATTATTTCGGTATGTCAGAAAGGGTGATCCATTTGCTGTGTACGAATCTTGAACAGATGCGGCGCGCCAGGCGCGAAGGCTATGCCATTCCCGCCATCAACACCCAGGGCGGCAATTATGATATTATCATGGCCATCTGCAGAGCGGCGGAAGAGATGAAATCGCCGGTGATCCTGGCGCATTATGTCGCAACCGGCGCGTACAGCGGGCACGACTGGTTTTATCAGGTGGCGAGATGGTGCGCCGAAAAAGTTTCCGTTCCCGTATCCATCCATCTGGATCACGGGGCGGATTTCGCCATCTGCATGGAAGCGCTCCGCCTGGGCTTCACCTCGCTGATGATCGACGGATCCGCCCTGCCGGTTGCAGAAAACGCGGCGCTGACCGAAAGCGTCGTCCAAGTCGCCCGGTGCTTCCATGTGCCGGTGGAAGCGGAAATCGGTGAGCTTCAGCGCCTGGACGCCGAGGGGGCGGTCCTGGAGAACAAGAACATCGCCGACCCTCAGCAGGTCCGGGAATTTCTTTCTCTCTGCCATCCGGACACGCTGGCCATCGGCATCGGCAACGCGCACGGTTTTTATAAGGGAAAGCCGGATATTCATCTGGAAGTGCTGGAACAGGTACGTTCCTTCTGTGATCTGCCGCTGGTGCTGCACGGCTGTACCGGCATGGACGAAGCGATCATCCGGAAGGCCGTCCGGGAGCTGGGGATCGCAAAAATCAATTTCGGTACGGAAATCCGCTGGAAATACATCGAACATCTGGAAGAGGGCCTCAGGATGGACCATCAGGGCCACAGCTGGAAAGTGAGCCAGTACGCAAGCGGAGCGCTGACGGAAGATGTCAGGCACATTATCCGCCTGTCCGGGTCAGAAGGAAAGGCGTAACAGGAGAAGGGAGCAGAAAACATGCCTGAAAAGCTGAATGTAGGCCTGATCGTAACCCTGTCCGGCCGCTGGCCCAGGGAACTGCCGGTGCGCCGGCATGCCGAGTATACGGCCTGGGCGCGCGAGAACCTGAAGGACATGAACCTGGTGATGCCCCCGCAGGTGCTGACCACCCCGGAAGAAGTGAATGAAGCCATCCGCATGATGCGCCGGGAGCAGACAGACGCCGTAGTCATGGTGTACGGAGCTTTCACCGGGGACGACATTGCCGCCTCCATTGTACAGAAAATGAACGTGCCGCTGATCCTGTGGGCGCCCTATGAGCCGCCGTATGAACGTGAGGAGAGGTTATGGGCCAACGCCCTGTGCGCGATGACCATGAACGCCGCCGCCCTGGGGCGTCTGGGGTATCCGTGCCACACGGTATACGGCAGCAAGGAGGATGAACGGGCCGCCGGAAAAGTGATGGGGCTGCTGCGCGGTTACGCCGTCAAAAAAGCCCTGGCGGGGATGACGATGGGCATTTTCGGCTACCGTCCAACCAACTACTATGTCAGCACTTTTGACGAAGCCGCCATCCGCCGTACGTTCGGCATCGCCATGAACGCCACGGAGCTGAAAACGGTTTTTGACGATATGGCCGCGTTGCCCGAGGGGGAAGTGCGCGCAGATATGGACGCCGTGGCCGCCCGGTGGGACCCCGCTCTTCTGCCGCCCGGGCATCTGGAAAACCATTCCCGGCTGTACCTGGCGCTGAAGAAACGGATCAAAGCGGACGGATATGACTTCGGCGTCATCAAATGCTGGCCGGAAATGGGCGCGGCGCATACGCAGCCCTGCGCCGTGCTGGGCAGGCTTCTGGACGACGGCATCTCCATCGGATGCGAAGGGGACGTCGACGCGGCCATCACCCAGAGGCTGGCCATGCTCCTTTCCTCCGGGAACGCGCCGTTCATCACGGACATGATCGACCTGAACGAGGCAGAAAACACGCTCTGCTTCTGGCACTGCGGGAACGCGGCTCCTTCCCTTCACAACGAAAAATACCGTCCTGAACTGCGCAACCACCCGCTGGTCGGCCAGGGGACGGCATTCTGGACGGCGCTGAAGCCGGGCAGGGTGACGATAGCCAGGCTGCACAATGATCACGGGCAGTACAAACTGGCGCTCATGCGGGGAGAAGCGCTGGACCGCGACAGGATCACCCGCGGAAGCATGATCCAGGTCAAAATGGAAGCTCCTGTCCGCCGGACAGCTGAAAGCCTGATCGAAAACCGGATCCCCCATCATTATGTTCTGGTGTGGGATGATATCTATGACAAGCTGAAGCAGACAGCTGCCCTGATGGAGATCCCCGTGATCGAACTGTAAGGGTTTTTTAAGGAAGCTGATCTCCTTTGGAAACGCCGGATTTCCCTGCTGCCGATATACATGCATTCTTCTATATGTATATTAAAATAACATATATATTGATATAACAATAAATCGGGTGATTTCTTGTTGACAAACACGTGTGTATATTCTATAATGAGAACAAATGAATGGGCGCGTTTCGCCCCGGATGAAAAAAGGAGGAACTGAGTCATGACGAAAAAAATCCTGTGCCTCGTTCTCGTGCTGTGCCTGGTGCCGGTCTTCGCGCTGGCGGACAGCAAGGACGTGCTGAACACGGAAGGCGAACTGCCGATCGTGAAAGAACCCATCACCCTGTCGATCTTCGGCAAGCAGGGAGCCATTCACGCGGAATGGTCCACCATGGATTTCTTCAAAAAATATCAGGAACTGACCGGTATCACCCTTGAATTCAATCAGGCGCCTTCCCAGGGGTATGACGAGTCTAAAGCCCTGATGTGGACCAACGACACCTATGATGACATGCTGGTCGCTCCCGCCCTGAGCGGCACGGAAATCATCAAGTACGGCGACGAAGGCGTCCTGCTGCCGCTGGAAGATCTTCTGAAAGAATATGCCCCCAACTATACCGCGCTGATGGAGAAATATCCGGACATTAAAGGCCGCATCACCGCGCCGGACGGCCATATCTATGCCCTGGCGGCCATCATCGCCGTCAATGCCGCCCGTACCGAAAAAATCTGGTGCAACAAGGCGTGGCTGGACGCCTGCGGACTGGCTGTGCCCACCACCTTTGAAGAACTGGAGACGGTTCTGCGCGCCTTCAAGGAATACGACGCCAACGGAAACGGAGAAGCGGACGAGATCCCGATCGCGGCAGCGGACCTCAACTTCTGGTTTGACACCATGGCCGGCATGTTCGGCCTGCAGTATCAGTTCGGCCAGGAAATGAACCTGAGCGAGGACGGCAAGACCCTGACCTCCTGGCTGACCAGCGACCAGTTCAAGGCGCTGCTCCAGTGGAGCAACAAAATGTATGAAGAGGGCCTGATGGATCCCGACCTCTTCACCCAGGAGTACTCGAAGTTCAACGCCAAGATGAGCGGCCAGATGATGGGCATCTTCTTCAATCAGGCCGACGACGCTTTCGATTCCACCAATTATGTCGGGATCGCTCCCATGGCCGGCATGAGTGATAAGCTGTATGTGCAGAGCGGCCCTGTGGCCCGCGATATGGGTACCTTCGCCATCACCTGCGACTGCGATTATCCCGAAGCCGCCGTCCGGTGGATCGACTATCTGTTCAGCGAGGAAGGCAGCTACCTGATGCGCTACGGCATCGAAGGCAAGACCTGGACCCGGGACGAAAACGGCTATCCTGTCTATGTGGACGGCATCCTGAACAATCCTAACGGCTCCGGCCCCACCATTGCCCAGTTCTGCATCTGGCCCGGCGGCGGTTCCCCCCAGTACCTGAATGACCGCAACTGCATCGCCGTATGCTCTCCCACCACCCAGGCCGCTCAGGCCGCGCTGGATCCCTATATGGATTACGTCCTGTATGCCGAACCCCTGTTTGACGCGGACGTGAACGAACGGCTGCAGATTCTGGATACCGATATTTCCACCTACATGAAGTCCTGCGCCGCCAAATTCATCCGGGGCGAAATGAGCTTCGACGAATGGGACACCTACTGCCAGACCCTGGAAGGCATGGGCCTTCAGGAGTGGGTAGGGATCTATCAGGAACGTCTGGACAGCTACCAGTAATCCCCGCTCGTCCATTCGTATATCAGGGATGACGAAGGGAGAGGGCGAACCCTCTCCCTTTTTGCTTCCCAAGGAAGGAATGATCGTATGACTGTTCATCCCGCCCCCCGGCTTTCCGGCACGCGCTGGTTCAAAAAACGGGTGCTGTCTCACTGGCAGCTGCTGGCGCTTCTCCTGGTCCCGCTGGCATGGTATATCATCTTCTGCTACATCCCCATGTTCGGCGTTCAGCTCGCTTTTAAAAACTATAAGGTCCGGCTGGGTATCTGGGACAGTCCCTGGGCCGAACCCCTGCTGCGCCATTTTGCCCGGTATTTCTCGTCCTACTACGCGTGGAGTACCATCTGGAATACCCTGGCGATCAACCTGGGCTGCCTGGCCATCGGCTTTCCTGCGCCGATCCTGCTGGCCCTGATGCTCAATGAGATCAACAGCCTGCGCTTCCGCAAAGTGCTGCAGAACATCACCTATATCCCGTATTTTCTCTCCATCGTCGTGGTCGTCAGCATGCTCAAGCTGTTTACCGATCAGCGGTACGGCCTGATCAACATCATGATCCGCGCCATAGGCATGCAGACGCTTCCGCTGATGGAATCGGAAAAGTATTTCAGACCCCTGTACGTGCTGAGCAACGTGTGGCAGAACATGGGCTGGAACGCCATCATCTATATCGCCGCGCTGGCCGGCGTGGATACCGCCCTGTACGAGGCGGCTACGGTGGACGGAGCTTCCCGGTGGCAGAAAATCATTCACGTCTCCCTGCCGTGCATTCTGCCTACCATCGTCACCATGTTCATCCTGCGCATCGGCCAGCTGATGACGATCGGGTTTGAAAAAGCCCTGCTGATGCAGAACGACCTGAACATCGGCACCAGTGAAATCATCTCCACGCTGGTATACAAGAACGGCATCCAGAAGGGCGATTACAGCTATGCCACCGCCGTAGGCCTGATGAATTCCGTAGTCAACCTGATTCTGATTGTGACCGCCAACACGGTGTGCCGCAAAACCCTGGACCAGAGCTTATGGTGAGGTGGGAAATATGACAATCCGGACTGCACATCATCCTTCCCATATCAAAGAATCGGCCGGCGATCGGATTTTCCAGGCTGTGATCCTGTTTTTCAGCGTCCTTCTGATGCTGATCGTGGCATACCCCCTTTATTTCACCGTGATCGCGTCCTTCTCAAAGCCTGAGGACGTCCTGCTGGGCCGGGTCATCTTCTGGCCGAAGAACATTTCCTTTGAAAGCTATCAGATGGTCATCGCGGAGAGAAGCATCTGGATGGGCTACGGCAATACCATTCTCTATACCGTGCTCGGCACCCTGATCAACCTGGCGCTGACCATCATGATCGCCTACCCGCTGAGCTGCAAGGAAACACCCTGCCGGGGAATCCTGACCTTTGTGGCGTCCTTTACGATGCTCTTTTCCGGCGGCCTGATCCCGACATATCTGCTGGTCCGGCAACTGGGCATGTACAACACCATCTGGGCCATGCTGCTGCCTTCCGGCATCACCACCTACAATATGCTGGTCATGAAAAACTTCTTCCAGTCCAGTATCCCGGGTGAACTCAAGGAAGCCGCCTGTCTGGACGGATGCACCGACCTGCAGACCCTGCTGCTGGTGGTGCTGCCCCTGTCCGGTTCCATCATCGCGGTCATGGTGCTGTTCTACGCGGTCGCGCACTGGAACGAGTATTTCAGCGCCCTGATTTACTTAAAGGACCGTTCCCGAATGCCGCTCCAGGTCATCCTCCGGGAGATCCTGCTGCAGAACCAGGAACTGGCGCAGGGGGACGGCACCGGCCTGTATGAAAAAATGATGGCGGCGGAAACCATGAAATACGCCATCATCATCATCGCCAGCGT
>CAMJXZ010000003.1 GCA_946409855.1 uncultured Clostridia bacterium
TGTTCTAGATGAAAATCAGTATAAGAAAGCGGCAGCGGGGTCGGATTTGTCCGCCGTTCTTTTGAAAAGGAAGGGGGCTGCCCGGATGGACAGTCCCTGACGCGTTATTCCGTTTTTTCGATGATCCATTCCGTCGAGCCCGCTTCCAGCGAATTGAACTCGTCATAATGGATATGGGTTCCCGGCGGGCTTTCGGCAAGCGCCCTCAGCTGCCCGGCCAGGGAAAGGAGACCTTCCCGGTTGGCGGAAAGGGTCACTGTTTTCTGATCCGCTTTTACCCGGATACGGGAGCCGTCGGTCCATTTGATATCCATGGCGTTCACCTCTTCTTTGGCGGGGGATCGTTCCTGCGGCCGTGTTCCCGGGCGCGCCCCGGGATGATGGGGGGCGGTGTCCCGTTCCGCCGGTCACCGCCGGCTTTCCTTCCGTTTCCATTCGCGCACTTCCCGGCATTCGGTGACCGGCTCTCCCCGCGCGATCCGGTCCTCGGCGATCTGCCGGACCGCGGCGCACCAGGCGTCCGCCGCGCGGATATCGCGGCAGTAATCGGAGAGGACGGCATCACATTCCGCCAGGGCCCGGTCCATCTGCTCTTTGGACAGTTCACCGGACGCGAACGCCTGGTCCAGCTCGTCCCGGTCGTCGATTTTAACGTCCCCTTCGGGGGTGAAGATCACGTCCAGATACTGGTCGATGAACGCGGCGACGCCGTCTTCGCCGTATTCCAGCCCGGCGATGATATCAACGTACCAGACGGAAGGTTGATACGCCGGGCAGGCCGGCTGCGGATACCGCTCTCTTTCCGGGCCGTGCGTGCCGTCCGGAAAATACGGGACGGTGATCACCCGATGGGTGTGGTCCGGGACCAATTGAAGCCAGGTCATGCCGCCGCCGGTTACCTGCACCCGGCCCGCGCGCGGCAGCGCCCAGAAGTTTTTCTCCCCGTCCGTTAAGCGGATCAGGCAGGCCAGGCCGTGAAACAGGTCATGGTCGATCCGCATCTGATAGTAGGGATAGTACTGAAATCCCCATCCGTCCCGGTTCAGCCGCTTGTGCTTCATGGAAACAGCCCGTCCATCCATTCCCGCATGAGCTCCGGCCAGCGGCGGGTGCCGGGGATGGATTCCGCCAGACCGACGCCGTGGGCGCCGCGGGGGAAAACATGCAGTTCGAAGGGAATATTGTGCGCCCGCAGGGCGGCGGCCAGCTGCAGGGAGTTTTCCACGCGGACGGCGCCGTCTTCCGCCGTATGCCAGAGGAAGGCGGGCGGCGCTTTGTCGGTCACCCTGTTTTCCAGCGAGTAGGCGGCGAGGACGGCCGGGTCGTTCGCCCGGGCGCCCAGGAGACAGTTCCGGGAGCCTTCATGCGTGAAGCGTCCCATGGTCAGCACCCCGTAGCCCAGGATGACCCCGTCCGGGCGGGCACTGAGACGGTCCGCCGGGTCGGGCGCGTCCGGGTCGCCGGCCCAGCCGTCCTCCAGAAACGCGGTGCAGCCGGCCAGGTGCGCCCCGGCGGAAAAGCCCATGATCAGGATCCGGTCCGGATCGTATCCCCAGGCCGCGGCGTTGTATCGGGCCAGACGGACGGCCCTCAGGGCGTCCAGCTGGGGGACGGGCGCTTCATAGGGATGCCGGCGGTAGCGGAGCACCATGGCGCTCCAGCCGAACCGGTTTACCTTTTCGGCCATGGGTTTTCCCTCGTGATCCGCCAGGTGGGTGTATCCGCCCCCGGGCAGCACGACGACCATGCCTCTGGGGGAGGGCACCGGGTACAGTTCGCAGGACGGCGCTTCCTGCCCGAAATCCGGGCGGCAGCAGGGAATATCGTGTTCCCACAGGGCGATGCGTTCCAAAGGGACGCCTCCTTTCAAACAGAACCCCCCGGCGGAACCGGGGGATTTTTAAATGTAAACCGGTATGTAATCAGATGGTGCCGAAGGTCACGTACTGGTCCTTGGGGGCGGAGGTCCTTTCGGCGCTGATCTCGTGCAGCATCAGCACGGTGCGGCCGTTGGGATCGGTGGCCTTTTCGCAGCGGGCGGTCAGGCGGATATAGGCCGCGGGGCTGGGACGGAAGGAACCCTTGCAGATCCAGCCGCACTTCTGGATATCGTTGGCGCAGCAGGTCATGGCGTTGCGGGCGAAGTAATAGAAGCCCCTGGCCAGCTTGGCGTGGGGGAAGGGCTGGCCCACCAGGCGGATGGTCTTGCCGTCGTAGCGTTCCGGATGCTCCATGGAATCCAGGTACAGGATACCGAAATTGTCGTCCGAAATGTCGATGACGGGAGCGCTCATGTCATAAGGCAGGTCTTCGTCGGTCACGCCGTCCTCGGTGCTGCCGTCCGGGTTTTCAAACAGGATGGTCGCGGAGGGGTTGATGGCGCGCAGCTGGCGGCGCCAGTTGCTCTTGTTGAAGTCCGGCCCGCAGCGGTTGATCAGGATCAGGTCCGCTTCCCGCATGGGGTCGGTCAGGAACTGGCGCATATTGGTCATGTAGTTGCTGAAGGTGGTGCCGTCCGCCAGGGTGATGACCTGCACCCACTCCCACAGAGGGGGCATGCGCAGCCGGCCCAGGTACTCGATGCCCCAGATGTTGTTGTATTCGATGATGACCCGCTCGGGCCGGACGCGCTGGTTCAGCTCCTTGAGCTTGAGGCTGGTCAGTTCTTCCTTTTCGGAAACCATGCAGACTTCGGCGTTGTACTTTTTCAGAAAATCCGGCTCGTACTCCATCTCGCCGTCTTCGCAGCAGATGATCAGCGTCTTCTGCCCGGCGGAAAAGTTCTCGTCCGACAGCATGGACTGGACCATGGTCGTTTTGCCGCTTTCCAGAAAGCCGGTCAGCATGTATACGGGAATGAAATCCTGATCTGTCATACGTTAAACAGCTCCTTGAGGGCTTTTTCATCCAGGTTCGCGCCGATCACGCAGAAACGGCCGGTGTAGTCGGGCGCGCTGTCGCGCATGTCGATTTCGCCGGGCACATAGTCAAACTGGAACCAGCTGCCCGCGCCGTCCTGCAGGATGCCCTTGGCGCGCAGCACGCGGCCGTACTCTTCCTCGTCGGACAGAGCTTCCAGCTTTTCGCGGATGGCCTGCCGCTCGTAGCGTTTGGCCGTTTCCACGCCGATGTTCTGGAAGACCTCGTCGGCGTCATGCTCGCCTTCGTGGTGATGATGGTGATGATGGTCATGGCCGTGGTCATGGTCATGATGATGCTCGTGCTCGTCATGATCATCATGGTCATGGTCATGGTCATGGTCGTGGTCATGGTGATGCCCGTGCCCGTCATGTTCGTCGTGGTCGTGATGGTGCTCGTCCTCATCATGGTCATCATGGTCGTGATGATGCTCATGCTCGTCATGATCATCGTCCTCATCGTGATCATGGTGGTGATCGTGCTCGTCATGACCGTGGTGATGGTGGTGATGTTCGTGCTCGTCCTCGTCCTCGTCTTCCAGGGGGGCGAATTCCAGCGGCTTGCCGTTTTCGATGACTTCCAGCATGAAATCCGGGGTCATGTCGTCCCAGGGGGTGGTGATGATGCGGGCTTCCGGATGAAGCTCCTTCACCAGGGCCATGCTCTTTTCCACCTTGTCATTGCTCAGAAGCTGAGTGCGGCTGAAGATGATGGTGGAAGCGCTCTTCACCTGGTCGATGAAGAACTCGCCGAAGTTCCGGGCGTACATGCGGCACTTGCCGGCGTCCACCACGGTGGCGCTGCCGCCCACGTCGATGTCCGCGTGGCGCAGCCTGGCCTTTTCGATGGCGGAAAGAATCTCGCTGAGCTTGCCCACGCCGGTGGGCTCCACCAGGATGCGGTCCGGGTGATAGGTATCGATCAGCTGGTCGATGGCGGCCTGGAAGTCGCCCGCCAGGGTGCAGCAGATGCAGCCGGCGTTCAGCTCGGTCACGGTGATGCCGA
Source organism: uncultured Clostridia bacterium (assembly GCA_946409855.1). GTDB lineage: Bacteria > Bacillota > Clostridia > Christensenellales > Aristaeellaceae > UBA4246. The sequence goes on from CAMJXZ010000003.1 coordinate 3,925, forward strand.
CGTCCTTCATAAAGGCGCCGTCCACGCCGATGTCCCCGTACTCGTTTTCCAGCAGGACGACCTTTTCGTTTTTCAGGCTGCCGGTCAGCAGCTTGCGGATGAGGGTGGTTTTTCCGGCGCCCAGGAAGCCGGAGATCACGTTGATTTTGATCATGCGGGTAAAGACTCCTTTCTAACGAACAGAAGCGGAACAATTCCTGTTCCGCGTGCTGAAAATATAATCAGAACGACATCGCAGCGGTGAAACAGACGGCGCCGTTTTCGTGCGTGCCGGTGATTGTGTATTGACTGCCCTGCGCAAAACCGCTCAGGATCAGCGTTTCGCCCAGGGTGGCTTCTTTCACGTAGTTCAGCGTAAAGCCGGTGCAGGGAAGACGCCGGTACTCGTCCGGCAGCCAGTCCATGAAAATGCGGCCGTAATTGGCGCAGTAGATGTGATGGTTGGCGTCCAGGTCGGTATAGACCACCGGCCGGCGGCCCAGCGGCTGCGCGTCCTGAGGCGGATCGATCCTGTCCGGGAAGGGGCAGGCGGTCGGCCTGTCCACATCCAGCACCGGGTGCCCCATGGCGGCGGGGCGGAGGATCCTGTGGCGGACCGGGTCGCACAGCAGCCACAGGCTGGAAGCCTGGGCGCAGACCGCGCCGTCCCGGTCGGTAAAATCGTAGTTGCGGCGGAAATAGACCAGATCCGTCCCCTTTTCCCAGGTGGCGGCGTTCAGCGTTTCGTAGCAGACGGGATGCCGGTAAAAACGGATGGAAAAGCGGGATACCAGGAATACCTGGCCCTGGCTGAGCAGCTGCTCCCGGCCCAGATGCCGCGCTTCGTACTGATCCCCCGCCAGTTCGGCCAGCCACGCGAGCCATGTGGAGAGGCTCACATGGCCCGTGCAGTCGCAGTCCCGGAAGGGGATGAAGATTTCTTTCTCAAAGATGCCCATGGACGGATCGTCCGGCAGGCGCTCACTCATACAGCTTGTCCTCCTGCGGGCCGCGAATGGGCAGCTCCAGCCGCTTTTCGTTGAGCTTTTGCAGGGACTTGAGCCGCTCGATCCTGTCCTTCAGGCGCACGGCGGTCAGACCCCGGCTCTTGTAGCGGTCCAAAAGGGCGTGGGTGCCGACGGCGGCGCCCAGGGCGCCGATGGGCCCGGCCACTGTGGCGGCCGCCGCGCCTACGGTCATCGCCGCGCCGGCCTTCGCCATGCGGTAGGCGGAATCCTTGAGCATGGTTTTCTGGTCCTTCTTGCCGAAGATGACCTTCATTTCCTCGGTGACGGCGATGACGGCAAAGGGCAGGGCGGTGCCGGCGGTGGAAGAAAGGACGTCGTGAAGCAGGCCGTTGTCGGTCAAAAGACCGGCGTCCTGGGTCACGCTTTCGGCGTACGTCAGGCCTACGGCTACTTTGTCGATCAGCTTGTCCTTGCTGCGCTTTTTGTATTTGTCCACCAGATCCCTGAAATCGGCCATCCCGCTGCCTCCTTTACTTGAACAGGTTGAGAATCGTCACGATGATCCAGGCGCCGCCCGCGACGCCGACCAGCCAGGTCAGCTGGCGGATCATGCCGGACATGTTGTCCAGCTTGCGTGCCTTTTTTTCTTCCGCTTTTTTGGTGTACTGGGCAAAGGCGTCCTGCTGGCGGTCGATCTCCTTCTGCAGGCGGTCGACATCCTTCTGCACCTTTTCCAGCAGCTGTTCGGCCTTCTGCGCCCGGTCGTTGGCCTGCTGGACCGCGTCGCTGACGCGGGCGATGTCCTCCCGCAGCTCCTCCTTGTCGATGGTCTGCTGGGCGGACAGGCTCTGATAAAGCTCATGCAGCTGGGCCTGGTCTTCGCTCAGGCCTTCGGCCACGACCGTCATTTCGGAGGAGAATTCCTCCACCATGGCGCTCAGGTCCTTGCCTTTTACGGTGGACAGGGCGTTGCCGAAAAAATCCCTCGTGGCCTTGACCAGACCGGGCTTTGCTTCCGCGGGGACGGGCAGGTTTTCCTGTTCGTTCTGTTCCATAGATCCTGTCTGTCAGACGAAACGGATGCCGCTTTTCGTCTGCTCCTCTTTATATTTTGCGATCAGGTTCTGGATCCGCTGAAGCGGCTGCAGCAGATTGTGCAGGGAACGGTCGTGGTTCAGCGTCGCGATCATGTAGGAGATGTATTTGCTCAGGTCCGCGTCGATGTACCATTCGGCGTTCAGCAGCTCCGGCCGGCGGTAGGAGGCGTTGGTGGAAACGACGCGGTAAATGATCCCGTCCCGGTAGGCCTGGTCGAAGGCCTCGATGCCGTTGGTAAAGAAGGCGAAGGTGGACAGGGCCAGGATGCGGCTGGCGCCGCGGGCCTTGAGTTCCTTGGCCAGTTCGATGATGGACTCGCCGGAAGAGATCATGTCGTCCACCACCAGGATGTCCTTGCCTTCCACGGAGGAACCCAGGTATTCGTGGGCGACGATGGGGTTGCGGCCGTTGACGACGGTGGTATAGTCGCGGCGCTTGTAGCTCATCCCCAGGTCCAGCGACAGGACGGAGGAATAATAGATGTTCCGCTGCATGGCGCCTTCGTCGGGGCTGACGAACATGGTGTTGGCCTTGTCGAACTTCAGGTCCTTGACGTTCTTGCACAGGGCCTTGAGCATCTGGTAGGTGGGCATGATGTTTTCAAACCCGCCTAAGGGGATGGAGTTGGCGACGCGGGGGTCGTGGGCGTCAAAGGTCAGGATGTTGCTGACGCCCATGTTGGAAAGTTCGTGCAGGGCCACCGCGCAGTCCAGGCTTTCGCGGGAGGTACGGCGGTGCTGCCGGCTCTCGTACAGGAAGGGCATGATGACGTTGATGCGCTTGGCTTTGCCGGAAATGGCGGAGATGATGCGCTTGAGGTCCTGAAAATGATCGTCCGGGGACATGGGGACAATCTGGCCGTACATCTTGTAGGTGACGTTGTAAGCACAGACATCGACGATGATGTAGATATCGTAGCCGCGCACGCTTTCCTTGATGACGCCCTTGGCTTCGCCGGTGCCGAACCGGGGGCAGTAGGACTTGATGAGGAAAGAGTTGCGGTCGCGGCCGGTCATGGTATAAAAGTCTTCGTCCTGTATTTCTTCCAGATCGTGCCATTTCTGCAGCCAGCTGTTGACACGCTGCCCGATCTCCTCGCAGCCGGCCATGGCGATCACGCCCAGCGGGCCATAGGGAATCGAGTTGATATCCGTGCTCCAATCCGCGGGTGTACGGCTCATTAGCATCCTTCCTTCCTCTTGTTCGGGCGCAGGCAATCAGGAACCGGATCCATTATACCATGATTTGTCCAAAGTTTCAATTTTTTATAGGCTGAAATCAAAATTTTGCCACAATGTACGCCAAACGCCGCATTTGGGCGGGGCGGCGGTTCTGAGGGCCCGGAGCATGGTGCTCACCAAAGAGCGGGCCGGCAGGCCCCGGATGCAGCCCCGTCAGATGTACATCCCGCCGTTCACCGCCAGGGTCTGGCCGGTGATATAAGCCGCCTCATCGGAACACAGAAAAGATACGGCGGCGGCCACCTCGTCCGGCCGTCCGAGCCGCTCCAGGGGTACCAGGGCTTTGAGCCCCTCCTTTTCTCCGGGGGTAAAATGATTCAGCATCTCCGTGTCGATGATGCCGGGCGCCACGCAGTTGAAGCGGACCAGGGGAGCAGCTTCCCGGGCCATCGCCCGGGTCAGGCCGATCATCCCGGCCTTGGCCGCGGAATAGGCGGCCTCCCCGCTGCCGCCCGCCTGCCCCCAAACGGAGGAAACGCAGACGACCGCGCCCCGCTTTTCCCGGAGCGCGGGCAGCAGCTCCCGGATAAACAGGAACGCGCCGGTCATGTGGACGTTCAGCTGGTCCTGCCACTCGGAAAGGGAAGTGGCTTCCAGCACCTGATACAGGGACGTGCCCGCGTTGATCACCAGCGCGTCCAGGGTGTGGAAGAGGGACAGGAGCTTTTTGCAGGTGCTCTTTACGTCCGCTTCCGACCGGCTGTCGCATTGAAAGGCGAGGGCGCCGGTCTGCGCGCACAAATCCCGGGCGGCCTCAGCGCTGTTCAGGTAGGTGAAGGCGGCCAGGTCTCCCTGGGCGGCGAATTTCCGGACCAGCGCCTGACCGATCCCGCGGGAAGCGCCGGTGATAAGTACGTGACGGGGCATAACGCGCCTCCATGAACGGGTTTGGGCAGTGCCGCAAAAAAACGGGCGGCCGGAAAGGGGATGAGCCGGAGCGGGCGGTTATCTGCTGTAGCGGCCGGTGCGAAGCTCCCGGCAGTAGGAATCCCACCGGGGGAGCCCGTCCTGGACCGCCTCCGCGTCCCGGATGGCGGCCTCCCGGTCATAGGGCAGGGTGACGAAGGCGATATCAAAGGGCGCTTCCGCGTCCGTGACGCTCCCGGTCATGAGGGCGTACTGCACCATCGGCACCCCCAGGCCGTTGCCGACGGCGCCGGTGTTGAACAGGATGCCCCGTGTGCCCGCCATGCGGAGCCCCTGGCGGTGGACGTCCGCGTAGCCGACCACCTGATAGTCCGGGTCAAACAGGCACTCCAGCTTTTCCGGCGCGGCGGAGGGGGGCACCAGCTCCCGCATCACCGGCCGGCCGTGAAGCAGGCGGATCTTCCGGCCGCTCAGCGTCAGCGAATACTCCCGCGGCATCTCCCGGAGCTTCTGCATGCGTTCCGGGCCGAGCTGGCGGTAATAGAAGCGGTCGTTCGGGAACTGCATGTAGCCGACCCCGCTGTCCCAGTTGCCCTGCAGGAGCACCCGGCAGCGGGCGAAGGCCCAGTCGAAGGTCTCCGCGGAGCTGGGGCCCTTGCCGACGATGTCGCCCAGGCAGAAGATCTCCCGGATGCCGCGCCTGGTCAGATCCCTGTCCAGCGTCTGGACGGCGGGCAGGTTCCCGTGCAGGTCGGCGACCAGGGCGATGGTCCTCATTCCTTCCGTCATGGGCGGGCCTCATGATGGTTCCGCGCGCTTTGGCACAGGCCGTCAAACAGCCGCTGCGCTTCCGGATGCGCGGAAGAAAGCGTTTCCGGGTGCCACTGAACGCCCAGGGCGAAGGGATGGCCGGGAAGCTCGATGCCCTCCGGCAGGCCGTCCTCGGCCAGGGCGGAAACCAGCAGCGTGTCCGGGATATCCTTTGCGCCCTGATGGTGGCGGGAATTGACCCGGATGTCCGTCCGGCCGGTCAGCCCGTAAAGCAGTGTCCCGGGAAGAACGGTCACCCCGTGCACCTGATCGGCGGGCACTTCGTAGCGGGGGTGGAAAACGGAGCCAGGGCGCTGCGTTTCCACGTCCTGGTACAGCGTCCCGCCCGCGGCGGCCATCATGATCTCAAACCCGCGGCAGATGGCCAGAAAGGGGATCTTACCATCCACGCACCGGCGCATCAGGATCATTTCCGTCTGATCCCTGAGAGGATCCGTTTCCCCGCAGACAGGCAGCGTCTCTTCCCCGTACAGGGAAGGGGAAGGATCCGCGCCGCCGGTGAACACCACCCCGTCCAGGCCGGCAAGGGCGGTTTCCAGCACCGCTTCGTCCCCGGTCAGCGGCAGGATCAGCGGGACCCCTCCGGCGCGCAGCACGGCTTCCATATAATCCCTGTTCAGCTGACAGCGCGCGTGCTCCGCATCATAGGAGGGCGTGACGCCGATCACGGGTTTCATCATGCATCCATCATCCTTTCGGCCGGTTCTGCGGGAAACTGGCAAACGCCCATCTTCCCACAGTTTATATGATAAGAGGAAATAAACAGGTTGTCAAGCGGACCGGGGCCCCTTCGGGGGCCGTTTTTGTCCGGCGGAAAAAAGGCTTTTTCTTTCTGAAATGTTTTTCTTGTGCTTTGCGGGAAAAAATGGTAAAATACCCGCGTATCGTGATCTCAGTGGAAGAGGTGATCGTATGCTGGTAAGCAAATTCGGCGGCAGTTCCCTGGCCGACGCGGAACAGTTCCGCAAGGTAAAGGAAATCGTACTGGCCGACAAGAACAGAAAATACATCATTCCCAGCGCGCCGGGCAAGCGGGGCGAGGGGGATGAAAAGATAACGGACCTGCTGTATCAGGCGGCCGCGTGCCGCCAGGTGGGGAGTCCTTTCCTGCACCTGCTGGAGAGGATCCGCTACCGCTACGAGCGGATCGCGCAGGACCTGGAGCTGGACGTGCCCCTGGAGCAGGAGTTTACCGTCATCGCCTCCAAAATGATGAGCGGCGTCTCCAGGGATTATGTGGCCAGCCGCGGGGAATACCTGAACGGGCTGCTGCTGGCGGCCTATCTGGATTTCCCCTTTGTGGACGCCGAGAAGGTGATCCGCTTTGACAGGAATGGGGTGCTGCTGGAGGAGGATACCAACAGCCTGATCGCCGATACCCTGAGCGCCCTGCCCAACGCGGTGATCCCCGGGTTCTACGGCGCGGACGAGGACGGCGTCATCCATACCTTCTCCCGGGGCGGCAGCGACATTTCCGGCGCCCTGGTGGCCCGGGCCGTCAACGCGGACGTGTACGAGAACTGGACGGACGTGACCGGCTTCCGCATGGCAGACCCCCGGATCATCCCGGACGCCCAGTACATTTCCAGCCTGACCTACCGGGAACTCAGGGAGCTTTCCTACATGGGCGCGTCCGTGCTGCATGAGGAAGCGATCTTCCCGGTGCGCCGCGCGGGCATCCCCACCAACATAAGAAACACCAACGATCCCCGGCATCCGGGCACCATGATCCGCCACAGCGCGGACCGGACGGAGCCGGAGCACGTGATCACCGGCATCGCGGGGCACAAGGGCTTTTCCATCCTGACGATCGAAAAAGACCTGATGAACGCGGAAACCGGCTTTGGCCGCAGGGTGCTGCAGGCGGTGGAGGAATGCGGGATCAACTTTGAGCACCTGCCCACCGGCATCGACACCATGTGCGTGGTGATCAACGAAAAGGAACTGGCGCCCCACCGGGAGCAGCTGGTGGCCCGCATCGTCGAGCTCACCCAGCCGGACAGCGTGACCATCCACGACCACGTGGCGCTGATCGCCACCGTGGGCCGCGGCATGGTGCGCAATTACGGCACGGCCGCCCGGCTGTTCACCGCCATTTCCTCCCAGGGCATTTCCATCCGCACCATCGACCAGGGCAGCAGCGAGCTGAACATCATCGTCGGCGTCGATGAGGAAGATTTTGAACGCGCCGTCAAGGCGATCTACGATACGTTCGTGAGGGAGTAAACGTCATGAAAGATCCAAACTGCGGGTACTGCTTTGGCGGGAAAGCGCTGGCCGCCTTCGGCATCAAAATCTGTGACCTGAGCGTGAGCCAGCTGATCCTGTTCAAAGAACAGAGCCATCCCGGGCGCTGCATCGTCGCCTTCCGGGACCATGTCAGCGAAATGGTCGACCTTTCCGCGGAAGACCGGAGCGCCTTCTTTGCGGATGTGAACCGGGCGGCCAAAGCTATTCACGCGGCCTTCCATCCCGACAAGATCAATTACGGCGCGTACGGGGATACCGGCTGCCATCTCCATTTCCACCTGGTGCCCAAATATAAGGACGGGTTTGAGTGGGGCGGCGTGTTCGCCATGAACCCGGGGGAAAAGTTCCTGACGGACGCGGAATACGCGGAAATGATCGAAAAGATCAAAAAGGAGCTGTGACAGGCCGGCGGGCCGTTCACAAAAGGATCGGAGCTTTGAACATGGAAAACACGCAGAAAGCAAATGTGCTTCCGTACGCCCGGGGCGGAGTGCCCGGGGCTTTGCGGGCCTTTATCCTGGCGGAAATGGTGCTCAGCATCATCGGGTGCGCCGTTTCGGCGGTCTCCTCCGTGATCGCGCTGCGCGCGGGCGGCTGGCCGGTGCTGATCACCATCCCGCTGACGATTTACGGAACGGTGCTGTCTGTCCGGCTGTACAAAGGCGTGAACGCCCTTTACCGGGGGCAGCCCGGCGGAGCGGACCTGGCGCAGAGCGCCTGCCGCGGCCGCAGGATCATGCTGACGGTAATCCTGGTTCTGGGCATCCTGCTGATGCTGGTCACCGCGGCAGGCGGACGGGGTTTTAATGTCCTGGCCTTTCTTCTTGTCGTGGGCCTGTTGATTGCGGCCTACCTGCCCGTTATTTTTTATTTTTCCGACGCCGAAACGATTTTCGCGATGATCAGCCGGGAGGAATACGACGGGCAGCCGAAACAGGTCGGCGGGGTCGGCCGGTTTGCCGTGCTGTGCATCATGGCCGCGGCGGTGTCGGCGGCCGCCGCCGTACTGCTGGGGGTCGGTGTGCTCGATACGGGTTCCGCGAGCATACTCAATGTGAACCTGAGATATGCGCAGGATCTGTATATCGTTTACCTGTATCTTTGCTGCGCCCGTTTCCTGCTGACGTTCCGCTGCTACCGCGGCTTCATGAAAGCGCACAGCGGGATGACGTATGATGCCGCCCCGTCTTTTTCCGGCGCCGGCTACAGCCTGTCTCCGGTCATCTGCGTGATCGGATCGATCGGGCTGGGGTGGAGCGCGCTGCATAACCTGATGATCTTCCTGAACCGCATCATCTCTTCCATCCGGCACGGCGGCAGGTTCTATCAGATGGATGCGCTGTATAATCCTGCCACGCTGCTTCTCCTTGCCGCTTACGTCCTTCTGGGAATCGCCCTGCAGCGGGGCCGGAAATGGCAGATGCCCGCTCTGATCGGCACGGCTGGGATGATCGCCTGCAGTCTGTATTATACGATCAGGAACCTGATGCGGATGCTGTCTTTGAGCGGCGGCGGCGTTTATGATTATCTGGCTGTCGGCATGGAAGCGACCCAACTGGTTTTTTTCGCGATGCTGCTGGCGGCGATCATTCTTCGCCGCCGGGGAAAACCAGTGCCGCGGCAGATGCGGGGTATCATGATCGCGTTGGCTGTCCTGAGCACCGTAATGGCGGTCGGGTATAATTTCAGCCTGCGCTTTTCGGATTTGCGCTATTTCCAGGCGGAATATCTGTTCCTCGTGTTCGCAAATCTGATCGATGAACTGATGCTGATGCTGGGCATGCTGGGCCTGATCCGCCTGACCGATATGCCGGAAGAACCGCGGGAAGAGGAAAAGCAGATCATTTCCGGGCTGCCGTAAGCAGAACTGACAGAATTGTATGCCGGATATCATATTTTAGGAAGGAGAATCATCACATGAAACTGGTTATCGCGATCGTACAGGATGAGGATTCCTCCCGCCTGATCACGACCATGATGAACGAGGGCTTCGGCGTGACCAAGCTGGCCACGACCGGGGGCTTCCTCAAGGCGGGCAACACCACGCTGCTGATCGGCCTGGAGGACGACAAGCTGGATACTTGTGTGGGGCTGATCGAAAAGGTGTGCAAGAGCCGCCGGCAGATCACCACCACCACCATGCCGATGAACGGCACGGCCAGCAACATGTACGCGCCGTACCCCATCGAAGTGACGGTGGGCGGCGCCACGATCTTTGTGATGTCGGTGGACAAATTTGTCAAGTTCTGAAATCAGCCTGGACAGCTTTATGAACCGGGGCGAGGCGGTCCGCGACCTGATCGCTTCCTTCCGGGCGGGGCAGATGAACCGGGCGGTTCTGATCTGCGGCCCGAAGGGGGTCGGCAAGGAAACGCTGGCCCGCCTGCTGGCGCAGGGGCTTTTGTGCCGCGCGGAGGAAGGGCTGCGCCCCTGCGGGGTGTGCAAGAGCTGCCGCCGGGTGGCCCGCGGCACCCATCCGGACTGCCTGACGGTGCAGCCCCCCGCGCGCAGCAAATCCATCGGCGTGGATCCCGTCCGCGCGCTGCTGGACGCCCTATCCCGCCATCCGCTGGAGGGGGAAAACCGGGCGGTGCTGCTGCCCCGGCTGGAAACGCTGACCCAGGCGGCGCAGAGCGCGCTGCTCAAATCCCTGGAAGAAGCGCAGGCAGGCACCTGGTTTTTGCTGACGACGGACAATGAAAACGGCGTGCTGTCCACGATCCGGTCCCGGACGCGGACGGTCCGGACGGCGCCGTTCACGGAACAAGAGCTGGTTTCCCTGCTTGCGGCCGAAGGAATCGGCCGTGATAAAGCCGCCCTGGCCGCCGCGCTGGCGGACGGGAGTCTGACCGCCGCCCGGGAGACCGCGCAGGACGAAGCCTTTGACCGGCTCAGGGAGCTGACCGTTTCCCTCCTGTTCAGGACAGGGGGGCTGGACAGCTACGCCCGGAAGGCCGGGCAGCTCAAAAACATCAAGGATCAGGCGGACGACATTCTGCGCCTGGGCGCGCAGGAAACGCGGCTGCTTCTCCGCCGCAGGACGGCCGGGGAACCCCTGCCCGACTGGGCGGAAAGCCCGTGGGATACGGCGTCCCTTTCACAGGATCAGAAGATCCTGTCCCTGATCCTGAACGCGCAGAGGATGCGCAGGGCCAACGTTTCCGCGCAGGCGGTCATGGACGGCCTGATACAGCAGATAACGGAGGAAACAGATACATGGTAACGGTGGTTGGCGTTCGTTTCAGGAACGCCGGGAAACTGTATTATTTCGCGCCGGGTGAGCTCGCGCCGGCGCCGGGCCAGGCGGTCATCGTGGAAACCGCCCGGGGGCTTGAGTTCGGCGAGATCGTCACCGGCCCGGCCGAAGTGGAGGACGACGCCGTCACGCCGCCCCTGCGGCCGGTGATCCGCGTCGCTTCCCAGGAGGACATCGCCCATCACGCGGACAATGTCTCCCGCGAAAAGGAAGCGATGGCCATCTGCCGGGAGAAGATCGCCGACCATCAGCTCCAGATGAAGCTGGTGGGCTGCGAGTACACCTTTGACAACAGCAAGATCCTGTTCTATTTTACCGCCGATAAGCGGGTGGATTTCCGCCTGCTGGTCAAGGACCTGGCCAGCGCCTTCCATACAAGGATAGAGCTTCGGCAGATCGGTGTCCGGGACGAGGCGCGGATGATGGGCGGCCTTGGGATCTGCGGCCGTCCGCTGTGCTGCAGCCGGTTCCTTGGGGATTTTCATTCCGTTTCCATCAAAATGGCCAAGGAGCAGAACCTCTCCCTGAACCCCACCAAGATTTCCGGCGCCTGCGGCCGGCTGATGTGCTGCCTGCAGTATGAAGAGGAATTTTACGAGAAGGTCAGCCGCGAGCTGCCCCGGGTGGGCCGCGCTGTCCGCACGCCGGACGGGGAGGGGACCGTGACGGAGGTCAGCATCCTGCGGGAACGGGTCAAGGTACGCCTGCCCAAGGGGAATGACGAGTACGAGATCCGGGAATTCAACGCCGCCGACGTCCAGAAGCTGAACGGCGCCAGGCCGCAGGCCAGGCCGGAAAAGCAGGAGCCGGAGGACGAGGAAGCCCCGGACCCGGAGATCATGCACGCGCTGAAGGCCGCGGAGATGGATGTGCCGGACGAGGACGCCGGCCTGCCGCTGCCGGAGGACGACGTGGACGAGCCCGCCCCGCCGCCCGCTGCGCCGGAGCGCAAGCCCCGCCCGAAGCAGGAGCCCAGGCAGAAAGACCCGCAGCAGCGCCGCGGAGGGCCGCGTCAGGACAACGGCGGCAGACGTCCCAACCGGGATCGGAACCCGGGGGAAAAGCCCCCCCGTCCGGCGCAGCAGAAAGGGGATCAGCCGCATGGCGGCCAGCCCGCGCCCGCGCCCGCCGCGCCCGCCAGGCAGGCCCCGCCCAAGCGCGACCCGTGGACCGTGCCGGAGGAATTCCGGCAGAAGAACGGCCCACAGCAGTGATCCCGCTTTCTGTCCGGCTTATATCGCGCCCCTTCCGCGTCCTTTCCGTATGCCGGCGCGGAGCAGACCGGCCTGTCCGGCTGCCGGGAGGCGCGGTCATTCAAACAGTCTGCCCGGTTCCGGACAGACTTTTTGCGTCATGAGGATTACGGCCGTGAAGTATTATCTGCCCGCCGATTACGATGATTTTCAGTGCCTGAAAGGGGCCTGCCGCCACACCTGCTGCGCGGGGTGGGAAATCGATGTGGATGAAGATACCGCCCGGCTCTATGAGGAGCTTCCGGGCCCGGCGGGGGAACTGGCGCGCGCTTCCCTGTACCGGAACGGCGATACGCTTTCCTTCCGGCTGGACGCGTCGGGCCGCTGTCCGATGCTGCGGGAGGACGGCCTCTGCAGCCTGATCTGCGCCTTTGGCGAGGATGCCCTGTGCAATATCTGCGCCGACCATCCCCGCTACCGCAGCTTTTTTTCGGACCGGGTGGAAACCGGCCTGGGCCTGTGCTGCGAGGCGGCGGCCAGACAGACGGTGTACCGGAAAACGCCCTACAGACTGGTCCTTGTTGAGGACGACGGGGAGGAAGCCCCCCTCACGGAAGCGGAGCGGGAAGTGCTTTCCATGCGGGCCCGGTTCGCGGATATCCTTGAACGGGATGCGCTTTCATATGAACGGAAGGAAGCGGAAACAGAAAGCCTCCTGCCGCCTTTTTCGCGCCCGTCTTGCCGGGACGCGGCGGCGTTTCTTCAGGGACTGGAGCGGCTGGACCCGGCCTGGGACGAACGGCTTCAAATTCTTTCCGCCGGGGGACGCGCCCATCCCGCTTCGCCTTCCCGGGACCGGGCGCTCAGCCAGCTGGCGGTGAGCTTCCTGTACCGGCATCTGCCGGGGGCGGCGGAGGACGGGCAGCCGGCCGCCAGGACCCTGTTTGCCCTGTGGGCGGTCCGCCTGATCGGAGCAATCACGGAAACGGACAGCCTGGACGATCTGGCCGAAAGCGCCCGTATGTTTTCCGCGGAGATCGAATATTCAGAGGAAAACCTGGCCGCCTGCCTGTCGTATGTAAAAACCTGGTTCATTGCAGAATGGTAACTATTCAGTCCCCTGACATAAGGATAAGACATACATCGTTCTGCGGAGGGGGTGATCAGGGGGAATCTTCCCCCTGATTGTAATCCGCAGCGGCGGCATGTACGCCGCGAGGAGCATTTTTGCGGAGGTTAGCTTGCCATCCGGGAGCAAAAATGCATTCCTTGCGGATTTGCCGCCCGGGAGCCCTGAAAGGGCGAGAGGCAAATCCGTTTGGGGGGTTCCGTAGGGGGGTCGCAAGACCCCCATGCGGTAACTGTTCAGGCGAAGACTGAACAGTTACGCAGAATGAACCGGTTCCGCCGCTTGCCAAGCGGAAAAAGATTCTATATAATAATGGTTGTGGCTGAACAGCTTTCAGCCGGAGGATAAACAACATGCCGAAGAAGAAACTGACACAGGTCCATCTGCCGTATATTCCCCTGCGGGGCCTGATGGTGTTCCCGCACATGTCCCTGCATTTTGACGTGGGGCGGCCCCGGTCCGTCCAGGCGCTGGAAAAGGCGATGCTGGGCGGTCAGCAGGTGCTGCTTTTCACCCAGCGGGAGGAAGGGGAGGACAATCCGCAGCTGGCTGACCTCTACCCGGTGGGCGTGGTCGCCCGGATCAAGCAGGTGGTCAGCCTGCCCGGCGAGGTGCTGCGGGTGCTGGTGGAAGGCGAAAGCCGCGCCGCCGTCCGGGAGCTGACGGAGGAGGACGGCTGCCCCTTTGCCAAAGCGGAGCTGGTTGCCCCGGCGCAGCCGGCCGACGCGGAGCTGACCGCCCTGCTGCGCACCACCCAGCAGATCTTTGAGGAATACGCCCGCGGGAGCGGCAGCCTGTCCGCGGACATGCTCCGTTCCGTCCAGCAGATGAAGGACCCGTCCGCGCTGGCGGACCTGATCGGCGCCAACGTCCTGACCCGGTTTGAGGACCGGATCGCCGTGCTGACGGAGACGGACCCGAAAAAGCGCCTGGAAACGCTGGACCTGATCCTGCTGCGGGAAACGGAGCTGGTCTCCATCGAGCGGACGGTGCAGCAGCGGCTCAAGCAGCAGGTGGACAAGAATCAGAAGGATTACTACCTGCGCGAGCAGATCCGCGCCATCCAGGAGGAACTGGGCGAGGGAGAGGGCCGGCTGACCGACCGGCTGCGCAAAAAGGCGGAACAGCTGCCCCTGAGCGAGGAAGCCCGGGAGCAGGTCAAGCGGGAACTGGACCATCTGGCCAGCATGCAGCCCGGTTCGCCGGAGCTCACGGTGTCCCAGAATTACGTGGAATGGATCCTGGATATGCCGTGGGGCAAATATACCAGGGATAATCTCAACATCCAGCGGGCCCGCCGGGTGCTGGACGAGGATCATTACGGCCTCAAAAAGGTCAAGGACCGGATCATCGAGTACCTGGCCGTGCTGTCCATCCGCCAGAAGGAAGGGCAGGACCTGAACATGCGCGGGCCGATCCTCTGCTTCGTGGGCCCGCCCGGCGTCGGCAAAACCTCCATCGTCCGGGCCATCGCCAAGGCGGTGGGACGGAAATTCGTCCGCATGTCCCTGGGCGGCGTGCGGGACGAGGCGGAGATCCGCGGCCACCGGCGCACCTACATCGGCGCCCTGCCCGGCCGGATCATCTCCGGGCTCAAGCAGGCCGGGTCCATGAACCCGGTGTTCCTGTTCGACGAGATCGACAAGATGAGCAGCGATTTCCGGGGGGACCCGGCCAGCGCCATGCTGGAAGTGCTGGACGGGGAGCAGAATTTCGCCTTCCGGGATCACTATCTGGAAGTGCCTTTTGACCTGTCCAAGGTGATGTTCATCACCACCGCCAACACCCGGGAAAGCATCCCCGCCCCCCTGCTGGACCGGATGGAGATCATCGAGGTCCCTTCCTATACCGAGGAAGAGAAGCTGCAGATCGCGAAACGCCACCTGCTCAAAAAGGAACTGGCGGAGTACGGCCTGCCGGCCGGCAGAGTCCGGGTGCCGGACAGGGTGATGAAGACCCTGATCGAGGATTACACCCGGGAAGCCGGCGTCCGCATCCTGACCCGGACCATCGGCCAGGTGGTGCGCCGGGCAGCGGTGGACATGCTGGACGAGAACCAGCCGAAGGTGACGGTCACCCAGGATAAGCTGCGCGAATACCTGGGCGCCGCCCGGTACCTGCGGGACCTGCCCGAGAAAAAGCCCATGGTGGGCGTGGTCAACGGGCTGGCTTACACGTCGGTGGGCGGGGAAACGCTGTCGGTGGAATGCACGGTCATGCCGGGCAGCGGCGCGCTGTCCCTGACCGGGCAGCTGGGCGACGTCATGAAGGAAAGCGCCCAGGCCGCCCTGAGCTGGGTGCGCGCCCATCAGCAGGAGCTTTCGCTGGACAGCGAGTTTTACAAGAAGCTGGACATTCACATCCACGTCCCGGAGGGGGCGGTGCCCAAGGACGGCCCCAGCGCCGGCGTCACCATGGCAACCGCGCTGGTATCGGCGCTGAAAAACGTGCCGGTCCGGCAGGATGTCGCCATGACCGGGGAAATTACCCTGCGGGGCAGGGTGCTGCCCATCGGTGGCGTCAAGGAAAAGCTGCTGGCCGCCTACCGGGCCGGGATCCGGGTGATCCTCCTGCCCAGGGAAAACGCCAAGGATCTGGAAGACGTGCCGGACTACGTGCAGCAGGCCTTCCGGATCGTCCTGACGGAGGATATTTCGGACGTGCTGAGGGAAGCGCTCGCGTAAACGGTTTCCTTCCTTTCCTTCAGTACTTTCCTTCAGGACGCGTTTTCCCGGCGCCGCGCCGAATCATCCCGTACAGAAACCGAAGAAAGCGGACAGATCATGGAAATCAGACAGACCGTATTTGTGACCTCTCTCCCCGAATACCGGAAATTTCCCGGCATCGGCAGGCCGGAGATCGCCTTTGCCGGCCGCTCCAACGTGGGCAAGAGCTCCCTGCTCAACAGCCTGGCGCAGCGGAAAGCCCTGGCCAAGGTCAGCGCCACGCCCGGGAAGACCCGGATGATCAACATCTTTGACGCGGACCAGCGCTTCCTGCTGGTGGACCTGCCGGGCTACGGCTTTGCCAAGGTGACCCGGGAGGAGCAGGAACGCTGGGGAAAAATGATGAGCGAATATTTTCAGAAGAGCAGGACCCTGTGCCTGACGCTGCATCTGGTCGATATCCGCCACGAACCCACCAGGGACGACGTGACGATGAACCGATTCCTCCGGGAAACGGGACAGCCGTTCTTTGTGGTGGCCACCAAGATGGACAAGATCTCCCGCGCCCAGAAGGCGCGCTCCCTGAGCCAGATCGGCCGGACGCTGGAGGTGCAGCCCTGGCAGATCCTGCCCTATTCCTCCGAAACCGGGGAAGGCCGGAAGGAGCTGCTCAAGGTGATCGAAGAAGCGCTTCCGGGCGGAAAGAAAGAAGATCCGCCGGAGGAAAGCTGAAAGATCCGTGACCGTTCTCTATCCATGACGCCCGTTGAATGAGGCAGAAAGGATCAACCGTATGATGACTGTGGAACAGGCGGCCGCGCAGGCCAGAAAAGCTTCCTGGGAGCTTTCCTCCCTTTCTGCGCAGGTGAGAAACGACGCCCTGGGCAAAATGACGCAGAAGCTCTGGGAAAACCGGGAAGCGGTGTATGCCGCCAACCGGGAGGACCTGGCCATGGGCCGGGAAGAAGGGCTCGCCGCGCCGCTGATGGCAAGGCTGACGCTGGATGAAAAAAAGCTCACCGGCGTGATCGGGGGCCTGAGACAGCTGCGGGCGCTCCCCGACCCGCTTGGACGAACGCTGCTCGCCCGGGAACTGGCGGAGGGGCTTTGCCTCTACCGGGTCAGCTGCCCCATCGGCGTGCTGGGCGTGGTGTTCGAAAGCCGGCCGGACGCGCTGGTGCAGATCGCCTCGCTGGCGCTGAAGAGCGGCAACGCCGTGCTGCTCAAGGGCGGAAGGGAAGCGCTCCGGACCAACGAAGCGCTGTTTGCCCTGATCGACGAGGCGGCGCGTGAAGCGGGCGTCCCGGAAGGCTGGGCGCATCTGCTGCGCACCCGGGAGGACGTCGGCGAGATGCTGAAGCAGGATCAGGCCATTGACCTGGTCATCCCCCGGGGCAGCAACGCCTTTGTCCGCTACATCATGGAGCATACCCGCATCCCGGTGATGGGGCACGCGGACGGGCTGTGCCATGTGTACGTGGATGAGAGCGCCGATATCCCCCAGGCGGTCAAGGTGACGGTGGACGCCAAGACCCAGGCCTACGCCGTCTGCAACGCGGCGGAGACCCTGCTGGTGCACGAAAAGATCGCGCCCGCTTTCCTGCCCGCTCTGAAGGCGGCGCTGGATCAGAAGCATGTGCTGCTCAAAGGGGACGAAAAGACGCAGGGCCTCATCGCCTGCGAACCGGCGTCCGAAGAGGACTGGCGGACGGAGTACCTGGACGCGGTGCTGTCCATCAAAGTGGTCTCCTCCCTGGACGAGGCCATCGCCCATATCAACCGCTACGGCTCCCATCACACCGACGCGATCCTGACCCGGGATATGGACAGCGCCCGCCGCTTTGCCGCCCGGGTGGACAGCGCCGGGACCTACGTCAACTGCTCCACCCGCTTTGCCGACGGTTACCGCTACGGCTTCGGGGCGGAGGTCGGCATCGCCACCGGCAAGCTCCACGCCCGCGGCCCGGTGGGCCCGGAGGGACTGTGCACCTACAAATACGTTCTCCTGGGCTCCGGCCAGACGGTGGCGGAAACCATGGACGGCACCCTGTCCTACACCCACCGGGATCTTTCGGAGGATTGCCCGCTGTAAAGGATATATGGATCCGCGCAACAAAAAACATCGCCCCTGCGGGCGGTGTTTTTTGCGTGGAGGCGCAAAAAATCACTTGTCAGGAAGGCTCGGGAATGGTACAATTTTTCATGGAAAAAACAAAAGAGAGGGGGAATCAGGTTGAAAAAGTTTCTGTGTCTTTTTCTGGCCGGCCTTTTGCTCATATCCGTCCCTGTCCGGGCGGAAGCGAAGAGGCATTACAACTGGTATGAGGTCTTTGTCCGCTCCTATCAGGATTCGGACGGGGACGGCGTGGGTGATCTGCGTGGATTGACAGACCGTCTGGATTATATCCGGGATATGGGGTTTGACGCGCTGTGGCTGATGCCGGTCATGCCGAGTCCGTCGTATCACAAATACGATGTAGTGGATTATATGGCGGTTGACCCGGAGTACGGTACGCTGGACGATGTGAAAGCGCTGGTGGATCAGGCGCATGAACGGGATATGGCGGTCATATTTGATATGCCGGTCAATCATACATCGGTCCTGCATCCCTGGTTCACGGAAGCGGTTCAGGCGCTCCGGCAGGGGGAAGCGTCTCCTTATGCTGATTACTATCATTTTGATCAGAAGGACGGAAAAGGTTTTGTGCCCCTGAACGGAACGGACTGGTATTACGAGGAGCAGTTCGCCGGCGGAGGCATGCCGGACCTGAACCTGGACAGTGAAGCGGTCCGCCGGGAGATCCGGGAAATCCTGGCCTTCTGGCTCCTCAAAATCGGCGCGGACGGTTTCCGGCTGGATGCCGTGACCAGCTTTTATGCCGGAGATCACGACCGGAACATAGATTTCCTCCGCTGGCTGAAGGATACCTGCGAGGAAATCAAACCGGGTTCTTTCCTGGTGGGGGAATGCTGGGCAGGGCTTTCGGTCATTGCCCGGTATTATCAGAGCGGGGTGGACAGCTTTTTCCTCTTCCCGGCTTCCCAGGCGGAGGGCTTTGTGATCAGTTCCCTGCACGGGCGTTCCGCTACCCATGCGGAAAAGTTTGCGAAATCCTATCAGAACGTGCTGGATGAGATCCCCGGGAAAACGCTGGCGCCTTTTCTGTGCAATCATGATACCGGCCGTACGATCGGAAGTGTTCAGGGGCGGGGCAATGTGCCGGCCGCCAAGTTCGTCGAGGGCCTCCTGAGCGTGATGAACGGCTGCGCGTTCCTGTATTACGGGGAGGAGATCGGCATGGTGGGCAGCGGGGATGACCCGAACAAACGGCTTGCCATGTACTGGAGCGACGAGGAGGGGGCGATGACCGCTCAGCCGCCAGGCGTGACGAAACTGGAATACGCCTATCCGTCTCTGGCGGTACAGCAGGACGACGGCGGCTCTCTCTGGGCGTACGTACGGAAGGCGTTCCGGGCGAGGAAGGAACTTCCCCTGATCGCGGAGGGAGACAATACATTCGTTTTCGTTCAGGGGGACGTCTGCCTGATGAAACGGGAAAAAGGAGAAGACAGTATCCTGATTGCCGTCAATTTTTCCGCCAAAGCGGAGAACACATGCCCGGTGGATGCAGGCTGTCAGATCCTTTTCGACCTGGAGACGGGGGACGGGTCCGCGGTGCTGGGTCAGGATGGCTTGATCCTGCCGCCT
Source organism: uncultured Clostridia bacterium (assembly GCA_946409855.1). Classification (GTDB taxonomy): domain Bacteria; phylum Bacillota; class Clostridia; order Christensenellales; family Aristaeellaceae; genus UBA4246. The sequence goes on from CAMJXZ010000003.1 coordinate 23,112, forward strand.
TATGCCATTGTGATTCTTCAGTGACCGATACAGCGGGGAGGAATATGTATGATGAAACGGCTGACAATTCTTTTTGCGGTTCTGGCGCTGGCGCTGCTTCATGCGGCCGCCATGGGGGAAGAAGCGCTCTTTGTCCGCAAGGTGGATCTCCCGGAAGGGTTCTTTCTGGGGATGGACGTATCCAGCGTCCTGGCAGAAGAAGCGTCCGGCGTCGTATACCGGGACGGGAGCGGGCAGGAGCGGGATTTGTTCGAGCTGCTCCGGGAAAGCGGTGTCAACCTGATCCGGGTCCGCGTCTGGAATGATCCGTTTGACAGCCAGGGACGTGGCTTCGGCGGGGGCAACAACGACATTGAGGCGGCGGTCAGAATCGGCAGACGGGCGACGGAAGCCGGGATGCGGGTGCTGATCGATTTCCATTACAGCGATTTCTGGGCAGATCCCAGCAAGCAGCAGGCGCCAAGGGCCTGGCAGGATCTGAAGATCCGCGCCAAAGCGCCCAAGGTCCGGGAATGGACGCAGGAATGCCTGCAGAAACTCAGGGACGCGGGCGTAACCGTTGCTATGGTGCAGCTGGGCAACGAAACCAACGGCAGGCTGTGCGGTGAAAAAAGCTGGATCAACATTTATAAAGTGATGAACGCCGGCGCTCAGGCGGTGCGTGAAATCTATCCGAACGCGCTGATCGCCGTGCATTTTGCTAACCCGGAAAACGCCGAAAGCTATCTGACCTACGCTTCCAAGCTGGATTATTATCAGCTGGATTACGACGTGTTCGGGACGAGCTATTATCCCTACTGGCACGGAACCATCGAAAACCTGAAAAATGTCCTTTCCGCGATCCGCGATACCTACGGCAAAAAAACCATGGTGCTGGAAACCAGCTATGCCTGGACGCTGGAGGACGGGGATCTGTCCGGCAATACCATCGGGGAAGGCGGCGCGTACGAGAAACCCTATCCCATCACCGTGCAGGGCCAGGTCAACGAAGTGACGGATGTGGCTCAGGCGATGGCGGATATCGGGGGCATCGGCGTCTGCTACTGGGAAGGCGCCTGGGTGCCGGTGGGGAGCGCTTCCTATGAAGAAAACAGCGCCAAATGGGAAGCTTTCGGCAGCGGCTGGGCATCCAGCTACGCGGCGGAGTATGACCCGGACGACGCCGGAATCTACTATGGCGGCTGCGCCTGCGACAACCAGACCCTGTTTGATTTCTCCGGCAAAGCGCTGCCTTCCCTGCAGGTGTTCCGGCTGATGAAGACCGGGCAGAGCGCTCCGCTCCGGGTGGACGCGCTGGATGATACGGTGCTGGAGTGCGATTTGGCGGGGGAGATCGTCCTGCCGGAAACGGTCCATGCCGTGATGAACGACAACAGCCGTCAGCCGGTGCCGGTTCAGTGGGAACCGATCGATCCGGACGCACTGCGCGCCGCGGGCCCGGCTTCCTATGTGATCAGAGGGCAGGCGGACGGCAGGGAAGCGCTGCTGTATCTGAACATGGTCCGGTTCAATTTCCTCAGGAACGGCAGCTTTGAGGAGCCGGATGACAGCATGTGGTGCTGTGAAGACCTGGCCGGCGCGGATGAACTGTACAATGAAGAAAAGAAAACAGACAGCAAAAGCGGCGTGCGCCACTGGCATTTCTATTCGGCCGGCGCGGGGAGCGTCCGTTTTACCCTGGAACAGGATGTGACCGGGCTGCCCGCAGGAGAATATGTTTCTTCCGTCAGCGTGATGGGCGGCGACGCGGGCGAGCAGGAAATCTACAGTTATGTCAAGATCAACGGGGAAATCGTGTACCGGCAGGAAACATCCGTTTCCAGCTGGAACAAATGGGAAACGGCGGAAATCAAAGGCATTCGGGTTCAGGAGGGGGATACGGTGACCGTCGGCATCTATGTAAAGTGCGACGGCGCCGGAGCCTGGGGAAAAATCGACGATTTCCGCCTGAACAGCTCGGGTACCTGACGCTCTGCGGCGCAGAACAAAGCGGACAGGGTTTTCCTCAATGAAAAATACGGCAGAAAAACAAACGGAATACATGAAAAAAGGAAGGTTTTCCGGCCAAATCTGAAATGTTTTCTTTGACAAAGAGATGCCTTCGTGCTATAATGTGCGCAAAAGATGGTGAAGAGCCATCCGATCAATATTTTTTAAGGAGGAGTTGTCTATGAAGAAACTTCTTAGCTTTCTGCTTGTGGCAGTCATGATGCTGGCCATGGTGTCCTTCGCGTCTGCGGAGGGCTTCAGCGGCGAGATCAAGATCTGGGTCGCGGACGCCGTGGTGGACTTTACCAAGGAACAGGTAGAGAACTTCAAGGCGCTGCATCCTGAATACGCCGATATGAAGGTCGATGTTTCTCCCATGGGCGAGGGCGATGCCGCTTCCAAGATGATTACCGACGTCGAAGGCGGCGCGGATATCTTCGGTTTCGCGCAGGACCAGCTGGCCCGTCTGGTGGCCGCCAATGCGCTGGAAGAAGTCGCGCCGGAAAACATCGATGCCCTGAAGGCTGAGAACGATCCCGGCTCCGTCGGCGCCGTGACCATGGGCGAAACCATTTACGCGTATCCCATGACCAGCGACAACGGCTACTTCCTCTACTATGACAAGTCCGTGATCACCGATCCTTCCACTTTGGAAGGCATCCTGGCGGATTGCGAGAACGCCGGCAAGTCCTTCTACATGGAAATCAACTCCGGCTGGTATCAGACCGCGTTCTTCTTCGGCGCCGGCTGCGAACTGACCTTCGATTCCAACGATGAAGGCCAGCTGGTTAAAATGAACGCTTCCTACGCTTCCGAAGCGGGCGTGCGCGCTCTGAAGGCCATGATCGCCGTCGCGAAGTCTCCCGCTTTCGCGAACGGTTCTTCTGTCAGCAACGCCGCGAACGCCGCCGCGATCGTGGACGGCACCTGGGACGCTGCCGCTGCCAAGCAGGCCTTCGGCGACAACTACGCCGCCTGCAAGCTCCCCACCGTGGACGGCTTCCAGCTGGGCGGCTTCGGCGGCTTCAAGATGCTGGGCGTCAAGCCGCAGACGGACGACGACAAGCTGGCTGCCTGCGACGCGCTGGCCGCGTATCTGACCAGTGAAGCTGTTCAGCTGGCCCGCTACAACGCGGTGGGCTGGGGTCCCTCCAACCTGAACGCGCAGCAGAATGAAGCTGTACAGGCTGACGAAGCTCTGTCCGCTCTGGCTGCTCAGCTGGCCTTCTGCGATCCGCAGGGACAGTATCCCGGTGAATACTGGTCTCTGGCGACCGCGCTGGGCGACGACATTCTGGCGGACAAGCTGGATGACGCGGATGACGCCACCCTGCTTGAGACCCTGCAGAAGTTTGAAGCGACCTGTGAAACCTATCTGGCCAAATAAGACATTCTTTGAACAGGCTGGGGGCGTTCTGCCCCTGGCTTGTTTTTTCAGAATGGAGGGATATGCGGCATGACAGATCTTGATTATTTGAAGCTCTCCAAGCCGAAGAAGCTGCTTTACCGGATGGGCGCTTTTTTCAAGGCGATTCCGAAAAAAACAGGACACTTCTTTGCGAATCTTGGGAAAAAAATCCTGCGCTTCTTTAAGGGTATCGGCGCCTGGTTCGCAGAAGTATTCAGCACCTTCCGGGACGGGGACTGGAAAACCAGGCTTTCCTACCTGATCATGGGCTTTGGCAGCATAGCGCGCGGTCAGTGGGGCAGGGGCGTTTTGTTTCTGCTCTTCCAGACGGTTTTTAATGTGTATATGTTTTTCCCCGACGCGTCCAAGTCAGGCTGCTTTTATCTGGCCAAGCTGTCCACGCTCGGTACGGTAGAAACGCAGAAGATCAACCGCAGAACCGTGTACGGGGATAACTCCTTCTTTATTCTGCTCTACGGCGTACTGACGCTGTTCTTTATCGCGGCGTTTATTTACACCTGGTATCAGAATATCAGGCAGAACCGTATCAGCGAACAGATTCTGAAAAGCGGCCATAAGCTCAAAACCACCAAAGAGGATGTTACTTCTCTGATGGATGAGCAGTTTCATAAAACACTGCTTGCGCTCCCGACACTGGGCGTGACGGTGTTTACCATTTTGCCGATCATTTTCATGATCCTGGTGGCGTTTACCAATTTCGACGCGACCCATCAGCCGCCCGGAAAGCTCTTTACCTGGGTGGGATGGGACAACTTCCGCCAGCTCCTTTCCACGGATACCGAATCCTACGGCGGCACATTCCGGCAGGTGCTGCTGTGGACGCTGATCTGGGCGTTCTTCGCCACATTCCTCAACTATTTCCTGGGGATGATGGTCGCCATCATGATCAACAAAAAGGGGATCAAGCTCAAAAAGGTATGGCGTACCATCCTGGTGATGACCATCGCCATCCCGCAGTTTGTTTCTCTTCTGTACGTCAGCAAAATGTTCGCGCAGGACGGTCTGATCAACGCCTACCTGATGAAATGGGGCTGGATCCAGAGCCCGATCCCGTTCTGGACGGACCCTATGTGGGCGCGCTTTACGGTCATACTGATCAATGTCTGGATCGGCATTCCCTATCTGATGCTGATCGCGACCGGCATTCTGATGAATATCCCGGCGGACCTGTATGAGAGCGCCCGCATTGACGGAGCGAATGCCTTCCAGATGTATCAGAAGATCACGCTGCCCTATATGCTGTTCGTCACGGGGCCGTATCTTTTGACAAGCTTTACCGGGAACATCAACAACTTTAACGTGATTTTCCTGCTTTCCGGCGGCAAGCCCCTTTCCATGGAATTGTCCGGCAACGCCGGATATACAGACCTGCTGATCACCTGGCTGTACAAGATGACCGTCAATGATACCAACTACAAGCTGGCTGCGGTCATCGGTATCCTGGTGTTCGTGGTGCTGGCTGTCATCAATCTGATTACCTACAACCTGATTCCGTCCGTCAAAAATGAGGAGGATTTCCAGTAATGAGTACAATGAAAAAAGTACCGGAAGCCGACGTCATGACGGACAATAAGTCAGGTGTCGCTCCGGAATCGAAGATTGAAAAGACCCGCAGCAAATCGGGTCACGAGCGCAGGGTCAACACGGCGGTGTACGTGGTGCTGATTGTGATGAGCGTGGTCTGGCTGACACCCTTTGTGTTTCTGGTCTGTCAGTCGTTCCGTTCGTTCCTGAACGAAGGCGGCGGCATGGTGCCCTACGTGATCCCGCAGAAAGGTTTCTCGCTTGATAACTACAAGGCGCTGTTTATCAAAGGGTTTACTGCGAAAAAGTATCTGGTGAATGATCTGACGCTTCAGGAATTCTTTGATACGCTGGACGGGGACGAGACGCTGGCCCGGGACAACGCGGAAGCGGCAGCCCTGCTTCGTTCCGCCGCAGAGGGCAGGGATCCGGCCAAGGATACCATTTCCTCCGTGATGAGCGCCGTGCAAAAAGATGAAAGCGTTGGTCAGGACAAACGGGATGCGGCTTCCGCCTTCATGCGGACGGTATTTTCCGCAGCGCGCAATCAGCGGTTTGAAAATGATTTCCGGCAGGATTTTAACGGCCGGTTTATTCCCTGGTGGACGAAAACCTTTGTTATCGGCGCGTGTTTCTCGCTGGCCGTTGTCGCGCTGTGCATTCTGCTGAAACGGCTGAATGAAAACAGCGATCAGCTTTACCGCTTCCGCCTGCTGATCATGCTGGGCATACTGATCGCCGCGTATCTGTGCTATGTTTTGACCATCAAACAGCAGATGGGATACGCGCCGGCCGCCGCCGGGGATTATGTCCAGCTGGGCATCATCTTCCTCCTGTTCGCGCTGTTTTCCCTTCTTGCTGTCAACAGCTTCCTCAAACGGGAAGGCAAACTGCTGCAGCAAATCCCCGGATATCCCCCTGAAACGGCATGGGACAAGATCAAAAAAGCGCCTGTCCTGTTCCTGGAATTCCTGGCGATGTTTGTCGTGATGACCTGCGCGCTGATTCCTACCGAGAACAGCGACTACGTGGGCTGGTATGGAAATACGCTGACCATCGCGCTGTTTACCGCGGTCATTCAGACGGTGATCGTGCTGTCGGTCAGCTACGCGCTTTCCCGCCTGCGTTTCAAAGGCCGCAAGCTGATCATGAATGTGGTGCTGGTGCTGGGTCTTTTCCCGGGCTTCCTGAGCATGATCACGCTGTACTTCCTGCTCAAATCCCTGGGCATGACCGGCCCCGGCGCCGTCCCCGGCCTGATCCTGATCTACTGCGCATCGTCCGGTATGGGGTATTACATCTCCAAGGGTTTCTTTGACACCATTCCGAAATCGCTGGATGAAAGTGCCCGCATTGACGGAGCTACCAGGTTCCAGGTGTTCCTGAAAATCATCATGCCTTTGGCCAAGCCGATCGTCATCTATACCGTGCTGATGGCTTTCATGGGGCCCTGGGGCGACTATGTGTTCGCCTCATACGTAGCCTTTGGCAACGTGCCCACGTACAACGTCGCCGTAGGTCTGTATCAGTGGGTGAACGTGGCAGACTATCAGGGCTATTTCACCCTCTTCTGCGCCGGCGGCGTACTGGTGGCCGTGCCGATCACTGCGCTGTTCCTGGCTTTGCAGAAATATTATGTTGAAGGTGTCACCGGCGGTGCCGTCAAGGGTTGAGGAGGAATGTTTATATGGCAAGTGTAACGCTTGAACATGTCAAAAAAGTATATGACAACAAAGTAACGGCTGTCCACGATTTCAACCTGGAAATCAAGGACAAGGAATTCGTGGTATTCGTAGGCCCCTCCGGCTGCGGAAAATCGACGACCCTGCGCATGATCGCTGGGCTGGAGGATATTTCCGGCGGCACGCTCAAAATCGGCGACCGGGTCGTCAATGACGTGGAACCAAAGGACCGCGATATCGCCATGGTTTTCCAGAACTACGCGCTCTATCCGCATATTACGGTATATGAAAACATGGCGTTCAGCCTTCGTCTGCGCCACATGAGCAATGAGGAAGTGCACAAGCGCGTTTGCCAGGCGGCGGAAATCCTGGGTATTACCGAGTACCTGGGCAGGAAGCCCAAGGCCCTGTCCGGCGGTCAGCGCCAGCGTGTGGCCATCGGCCGCGCCATCGTTCGAGATCCGGCTGTATTCCTGATGGATGAGCCGCTTTCCAACCTGGACGCAAAGCTGCGTAACCAGATGCGCGCTGAGATCATCCTGCTCCGCAAGCGCGTCGATACAACGTTCATCTACGTGAACCACGACCAGACAGAGGCCATGACCCTGGGGGACCGTATCGTCATTATGAAGGACGGCTATATCCAGCAGGTCGGCACCCCGCAGGAGGTGTTCGATACACCGGTCAATCTGTTTGTAGCCGGCTTTATCGGCAGCCCCCAGATGAATTTCCTCAAGGCCAAGCTCATCAAAGGAGCGGATGGATATTCCGTTTCCCTGCTGGGCGCGTCGATTCCGCTGAACCGGGATCAGAACGAGGCCCTGGCCGGGAAAAAGATCGGCAGCCAGGACATCATCCTCGGCGTCCGTCCGGAACATACCACAGTGCTCTTCGGCCAGAATACGAACGCGATCGAGTGCACCATCAACGTCAATGAAATGATGGGCAGCGAGCTGCATCTGCACCTGACCAGCCAGAATCAGGACCGTATTATCGTGCGGCTGCCCACCGTTGACCTGACCGCCGAACAGCGCGCCAACCTGAACTACGGCAGCAAGCTGTACATCACCTTCCCGGCCAAGGTCATGCACCTGTTTGACCCGGAGAGCGAGAAGAACCTGATCTGGGGCTGACGGACCCGGCTAAAAGGGATTTATCCATTTCATCCGTGACAATGAACACCCCCTTTCCCGCGGGATGCTGCGGGAAAGGGGGTGCGTTTTTTGAAATGGATTGTTCCTCTATCGATCTGTCAATCTTTCTGCTCCAGCCGCGCGAGCGCGGTGTCGATGCGGCGCATGGTTTCCTCCCGGCCCAGCAGGTAGGCGATCTCGATGGCGCCGCCCGGGGTGGACAGCAGGCCGGAAATCGCGATCCGCAGGGGCCAGAGGACGGCGGCGTTCTTCCGGCCGGCCTCGGCGATGGCGGGGATCAGGGTGTCGTGGATTACCGTCTCGGACCACTCGGGTACCTTTTCCAGGATTCCGCGGCAGAAGTTAAGGGCGTCGGGCGCGCTGTCCTGGGAGCTCTTCTGCTTTTTGTTGTCGTAAAGCGTCAGGTCGTAATCTGGGAGCTCCGCCAGGAAGCGGACCATGCCCGGGATCTGGCTGAAAATCTCGGTACGGCTCTGCATGAGCTCGGCCAGCCGGCGGTAATCGAAGGGCCTGTCTCCCAGCACCTGTTTGAACCAGGGCATCGCCTTTTCCAGGTAGGCGTCAAAGGGAAGCTTGCGGATGTACTCAGCGTTGAACCAGGTCAGCGTCTCCACGTCGAAGA
>CAMJXZ010000004.1 GCA_946409855.1 uncultured Clostridia bacterium
TCTTCGAAGGCAAAGTCGTAAATGCAGGTATAGCTGTTCGTCGCCTCGTCCATCAGGAGGACCTGTACGGGTTTGAGAACCCCGCTCTTTCCCTCCCGCGTGCAGCAGATCAGGGCCTGCGCTGTGAAGGGCTCGCCGTTTTCGTCTCCCTTGCGGGTCAGCACGGCGGGGATCATGCAGGTGTTCTGCGCGCTTACCTCGTAGCTCAGCGCGGGGGAGAGGGCTTCCGTTTCGCTTTCCGTGCCGCGGACCGCGTACAGGGCGCTCCCGTTGTATTCCCCGGTCAGATTGCCTTCCGAGAAGGAGGGGAAGGGGTGGTCGTACACCAGGCGGTACGTACCGTCCTCCTGCCGCAGAAGCGTCTGGAAGCGGGCGTCCGCGTAATTCCTGGTCTGCTCTTCACTGAGCCGCAGGGTAAAGAGCGTCCGGCTGTCCTTGCTGCTGGCCGCCTCCGTGCGCAGGTTGGTCCAGTCGGCCAGGGGGGTGCCGGTCAGCATCGCGGCGAACTGCTGGATGTAGGCGGAATAGCTCGCGGACATCGGGATGCCGTTGTGCACCGCCAGGAAATCTTTGAGATAGGTCTTATTGGCGTAGGGGTGGTACACGGTCAGGCCGGTGCATTCCTCCCGGGCGCTTTTCCGGACGGGGACCGCTTCGTCCAGCGCCTTCAGCAGCGCGTCCGCTTTTTCCGGCGTGCTGTCGGCCAGGTGCCGCACCAGGTCTCCCAGATCCACCAGGTCGCGTTCCTGAGCGCCGTTGCTTTCGGTCACGCCGAAGGCCATGCTGTCCCTGCGGGACCTGGAGACGCGGAGGAAACCGTCCTGGTCGGCGCTGGGCGTTACATGGGCGAAGAATTCGTCCATCGCCCGGGCCACCGCGCCGACTTTGGACAGATCGACCGCCGCGACCGAATTGATTTCTTTCGCGTTTTGCAGTTCGATCCGTTCCCTGTTGAATTCATAGGTGCTGTCCACCAGCTTACGCAGGGTTTCTTCCGGGCTGTCCGTGTCCAGCGTCGCCAGCCAGTCGTACCCCAGCCCGAACATGCTGTCTTCCGTCGCGACCATGTACCGGGCATAGGGCGCCAGGTTCAGGGCGTACTCCATGGAGCCGGTCAGGCAGGTGTTGAAGGCGATCAGCTCCAGCCCCTTGTCCGCGAACACGCTGGCGCCCAGCGCTTTGCCCAGCTCCAGGACGGACAGGGAATCACGTTCATACAGCATGTCGAAGCATACGCCCATATTCGGCCCGCCGCCGTGGTCCCAGAGTATCAGGATATACCGCCTGGCCGGATAACGCTCCCGGCAGTAATTGAGGAAGGCAGTCAGCGTTTCCGGTTCGCCCATGTTGGCGACCGGCATGCTGTCCGCCTCCACCGGCCGGCGCCCGCCCAGCTCCACCAGGGTCAGCCGGGAAACGTCGTACTTCCGGCCCCAGACGGTGGCGCCGCCCAGCAGGGCCACGGCGTTTACTTTCTCCCGGTTAAGACCGGCTCCGTTGATTTCCGCGAGCGTTGAGGTTCCCTGATAATGCATTGATTCCAGGTCAGAACCGCACATGAAAATCATCACGGTGACGTCTTTTTCGTCCGTTTTCTGCTCGCCGCAGGCGCACCCCGGCACCGCCAGGAGCAGGCACAGCAGCAGCGCCAGCCATCTGATACGCATTTTCATTCCCTTCCTTTTTCAAAAAGATAACGGCTCCGGCAGCGTGCGCTTCCGGAGCCGGCCGGGGAAAAATCAGCTCAGTTTCAGGTGGGAGAGCACGTCCAGCGTGTCAGCCATGTCGTCCGCTGGGCTGTTGCCATGAATTTCAACAAAAATATACTGGTTATTGTAAATGGTTATCACTTTATTGTCACTGACTTTCATCCAGGTGATATCCCCAGCCTTGTGAAGAGTGATATTGTTCGCGAGAATATCGGCAACATCCTGCTGATCTTTGGCTGTCAGTTTTGAAAAATCCCCGATGAGCCAGGTAAGAGTATCGCCTTCTTTGGTATAGATATAGACATCCATGGATGTATCCAGGTCATACAGATTAAAGCTGACTCCTTTTTCAATCATAAACTGCTGAAAGCCGTTGGGATCTTTCAGCATCAGGTAACCTTTGAAGGAAATCATCTTGTCTTGTGTGATGCAGAGAATAGCAGGATAGTTTTCCAAATCCAGCACATATTTGAACGAACCGTTGTCCACGGTGTAAATGTCGCCATTACGGGTTACGATGTCTTTGGCATTGGCGAAACTCTCTGTATTCTCCCATTCAGGAACAGGGAGCTCCGGGGAATCCAGCTCCGGTTTGAAATCTTCCGGAAGTTCATCCAGGTTCAGTGCGGACGCGCTCATGCAGGAAAACAGCATCACTACGGCGAGGGCAAAAACCAGCAGCTTTTTCATGTTCCGTTTCTCCTTTTTGTTGGCCTCCGCGTCCGGCTGTCCGCCCGGCGGCAGGCTGTTTTAGATGCCCTGATTATAACAAAGAGCGGGTCCTTTGTCAATGAATTGTCTGATGAATCAGGCCCTTCCTATGGGGAAAATAGAGCAATTATCCTTAAAAAGCACCGTTTTTTCCGGTATAATGCAGAAAAAAATATACGACAATCCGCTGCCCGCCGGTTTCCGTCCGGCAGTCTTCCGGTGAAAAGGAGCTGTCCGCCATGAAAAAAGTTTGGTCCCGCTGCTGTTCCCGGCACCGCCGGCCATTTGATGCGTATTTTCAGTCCCTTCCATGATAAAAACAACGGCTCCGGCAGCATGCGCTGCCGGAGCCGGCCGAGGAAAAGGATCAGGACAGCTTCAGGTGGGAGAGCACATCAAGCGTGTCGGCAAGGTCGTCTTCCGCGTTGCCGCTGCCGCCGAATTCCACAAATATGCGCTGTCCGCCGCAGATGGTCATCATGGCATTTTCGGAGTATTGCATCCAGGCTGTATCGGCAGTTTTCCGGATGCTTACGCCGGTTCCGAGCACTTGCGCTACAGACTGCTGGTCTTCGGCAGACAGCCCGGAATAATCCTCGACCAGCAGGCTCAGCGTATCGCCTTCCCTGGCGTAGATATAGATTTCCATTCCCGTTTCCGGGTCAACCAGATGGAAGTCGATCTGCTGTTCGATCATGTACCGGTTGTACCCGTCGGGATCCTTGAGTTTCAGATAAGCATTGGAAGAAGCCGTTTTGTCCTGAGTAAAGCAGAGAAATGCGGGGCAGCTGTTCAGATCCAGTACATACTGGAAGGAACCGTTATCAACGGTATACACGCCGCCGTCATGGTCCGCGCTTTCTTCGGCATTTGCGGGGTCTTCCATCTCGGGATACATAAGCTCCGGCCAAAATAGTATCAATTCATAATCTTTCGGGAGTTCATCCGGCGTCAGAGCGGACGCGTTCAGACAGGAAAACAGCATCATCGCGGCGAGGGCAAGCACCAGCAGCTTTTTCATGTTGATTTCTCCTTTTTCACCTGCCGGAAACGTCAGTACGTCCCGTTTCAGGTTTGATATTTGATAAGTCAATTATAGCAGACGGACAATCTGGTGTCAACTCCGTATCTGATCAATATAACTGCAGTATCAGATCAATATCACTGCGGGTACGCAAAACTGTGAAACAGTCCTTGAAAACTCCTGTTTTTTCGGTATAATGATATTGGTAAAATGTATGACATAAAACTCTCCTCCGGTTTCCGGCGGAGAGGACTCTTGCCCAAAGGAGCTGTCCGACATGAAAAAACATCTGGTCCCGCTGCTGATCCTCGCGCTGTTTTTCTGCGCTTTGCCGCCTGCCCGGGCGCTTGGTCTGGGCGCGGATCAGCCGGAGAAAAAGCTGACGCTGATGGTCTACATGTGCGGCAGCAACCTGGAGAGCCGCTTCGGCTCCGCGTCCGCGGACATTCAGGAGATGCTGGACAGCGGCTTTGACAGCGATCAGATCAACCTTCTGGTCATGACCGGGGGCTCGGAGAAATGGGCCATGAGCTTTGGGACCGGCCGGACCATGATCCACGAGATCTCCCGCCGGGGCCGGCGCGCCGTCTGGCCGGGCCGGGGCGAAGCGGAGGAGACGCTCAACATGGGCGCCCAGAGCACCCTGAGCTTCTTTCTGCTTTACGGCGCGGAGCACTATCCGGCGGAAAAGTACGCCCTGATCCTCTGGGACCACGGCGGCGGGCCGATGGCGGGGGTGTGCTGGGACGAGCTGTTTCAGATGGACAACCTGTCCATCCGGAATGTGGCGGAGGCGCTCAATGATTTTCAGTGGCTGTCCCATGGGAAAAGGCTCAGCTGGATCGGCTTTGACGCCTGCCTGATGAGCTCCCTGGAGGTGGCCTCCACCCTGGCGCCGTACGCGGATTACATGATCGCCTCCCAGGAAACGGAGCCGGCGCTGGGCTGGAACTACGCGTTTTTAAAAGGCCTGGAAGCGGACGAAAACGGCGGCGAGACCGGCCGGCGGATCGTCGACAGCTACTTTGAACAGGGGTCGGCCGGCGGGGATACGCTGACCCTTTCCTGCGTGGACCTGCGCAAAATCGGAATAGTCAGCAGCCGGATGGACCCCTTCTTCCGCTGGCAGGCGCAGCAGGTGACGGGGGACCTCTTTCCCCGCCTGTCCAGCCTGCGCATGCAGTCCAGGGGCTTTGGCAAGGCGGACATCACGGCTGCCAGCGACTATGACCTGGTGGACCTTTCTGACCTGGTGGCCCGCCTGGACGCGGAAGGCGGAGAGGAGCTTCTGCAGGCGGTCCGGGACGCGGTGGTTTATGCCCGCGCCAGTGTCCCGGGCGCCTGCGGCCTGAGCGTCTATCACCCCTACCGGAACAAGCAGCGCTACAGGGACGCCTGGCGCAATGATTACGTGCGCATGGAGGGCAGCCAGGGCTACGCCGAATACATCTTCCGCTTCGGCGCCATGCTCCTTTCCGATGAAATGATCAGCTGGGGCGGCCTGAAGACCCGGTACGACGGCAGGGAGGCCGGCGTGTATCACCTGTCCTGCCCGCTGACGACAGGTCAGGCGTCCGAATTCGTGTCCGGCCGGCTGCTGATCCTGACCGGTTCCAGTTTTAACGATGGGGTGGTGGACACCTATAACCCGATCGCCTCCTGCCCGGCCCGGCTGGACGAAAACAGCGTGCTGCAAGCGGAGTACGACGGCCGCGCGCTGTACGCGCTGGTCACGGAAGGGACGGAGGAGAAACGCTGGATCGGCCCCCTGGGCGTGTATGAAACCGGCGAGCCGGACGTCGGCGCCGTCTCCGTCGTGCTGGTCGCGAAGGATGACGCCCGCGGGCTGGAGAACGGCATGATCTTCTTCCGGGACGACCCGGACCGGCCGGACCGGGTACTGTCCAGGATAGCGGTGCATGATCCGGTTACCGGCACCTTTTCCAACCGTATGCTCTTCCGGCCGGAGGATTATGTCTCCCAGTACTTCCGGTTCCGGCAGGCGGCCAGGCCGCGCAACGACGACGGCGGGACACTGCCCGGCTTCAGCGAATGGCTGGAAGACAGCGGCCGCGGCCACTGGGAAAGCGTCCGGATGGACGAAAGCTGGGAACTCCGGTACGCGGACCTCCTGAGCAGCGACCGGCTCTTTGCCGTGTTTGAAATCAGGGACGCCCGGCAGAACGTCTACTGCAGCTATCTGACGGAAATCCCCAACCCGAACCTGACGGAGCTCTCCGTCCGGCCGCTGCAGGAAACCGGGACGAATGCCGGCACCCTGGAAGCGTGGATCAATCATTCCGTCATGGGACAGGGGCTCAAGCTGAAGCTGACGGCGCAGGAGCCGGCGGGCGAGTTTCATGTGAACGAGGTCGTCGTAAACGGTGCGCGGTCCGCGGAGCCGGAATGGGGGACCCAGTATTACCTGGATGAAAACGGGCATTACGCCGCGTACCTGTCCATACCGGCCGAACAGCTGCTGCTGATCGATTCCCTGCGGACGGTCGATCTGGAAGTCGTCTTTGACCCTTATGGCGGGAAAATCAGACACCGGTATTCCTTCGAACTGACGCCGGCGGATCTGCGCGGCGTTGTGCCGGCGTGCAATGTGCTGGCGGAAGCGGAGAACGGGGAGACGTATTTCCGTCTGCTTTTCTGCGGCGCGCTGGATAATGGCGATATCCGGCTGGTTTTCAGCATGAAGAAGCTGAAGCATGAAGACCCCGATATCGGGGGAAACAATAAGGACGGCTATCTGATCGCGGTGAACGGGTATCAGACGAACGATTACGCCGCGTTTGTGGAGCGGTCCGATTATGAGAAGATCGTTATTGCGGATATCGGCAATACCGTTTCGGATGGGTTCAGCCTCAAGGTCGGGGGCGTTCACGGCTTTGAACGGGACATGGCCCTCAGTGAGAACACCCTGCAGCGGCGCGGCGTCCGGCAGGTGGACACGGTGACCGTCTGTAAAAGAGCGTATGATACCGGGCGGGCGGAGCCGCTGGTGCTCCGGCTGCCTGAGCCGGTGATCCTGCCGGCCGGCAGCCCCCGGAATGAGGCGCGGTACTGGTATGGGGCGCTGGAAAACGCCGATCCTGATGCCGCGGAGGAAGTCACCCTGATCGACTGGCCGGATTACGCCATCCGCCTGGAGCGGGTGCTCGCGGGAGACAACGGGATGGCTTTCCTGATGGCCCTTGAGAACCGGACGGATCTGCAGCTGAAAATATCGCTGAAAGATACACGGTTCAACGATCAGCCGCTGGACAGTTATGAGGATGTGCGGATCATGCCGCACAGTACCCTGATCCACGCGTTCATGTTCAGAACGGACGTGTCGTCGCTGATCAAGAAGGAACGCGCTGATCTGCGGGATGTTACCGATTTTTCCTTTGCAGTGCAGGGCCCCCCGCAGGCGGAGAACCCGCGGGTATGGGTGCGGTTCAGCCGGCCTGTTTCTGTGGGCGCCTATGGAGGGACCGTGCTGGAGGCCGGTCAGATGACCGCCGAGCCGCCCGCCCCGCCAGCCCGGCCGGAAGAGATGCCGCTGGAACCGGGGGTCCTGTATCAGGCCGCTGAATACCGGGACAAATACACGGATTTCCGCTGGGAAAGCTGCCGGGAAGTCCTGCGGGTCATTGTGTACGAAAACGGCACCGCCGTGATCACCGAAGGCGGTTTGTCGACAGACTTTACCTGGAGCTTTCAGGAAAACGGCGCGATGGTGCTGAAAGCGACGATCTTTAAACCCTATACCATCACCCGCGTCCGGGGCCGCGTCATTCTGAAAACGCCCGGCGCGGAATATACCCTGGAGCCGGTGCCGCAGCCGTAAGCGGGGACGGACGGCATGGATATATACCGATGGTGAATGAAGGAGATGAGCCGATGAAGAAACGCCTTGTCCTGCCGGTGATTCTGGCGCTGCTGTTCTGCGCCGCGCAGACGGCCCGGCCTGCCTCTGCAAGCGGAGCGGACCGGAAGAAGCTGACGCTGATGGTCTACATGTGCGGAAGCAACCTGGAAAGCCGCTTCGGCTCCGCGTCCGCGGACATTCAGGAGATGCTGGACAGCGGCTTTGACAGCGACGAAATCAACCTCCTGGTGATGACCGGCGGCTCGGAGAAATGGGCCATGGGCTTCGGCGCCGGGGAGACGACCATCCACCAGCTGTCCCGCCGCGGCCGGCGCGCGGTCTGGCCGGGCCGGGGCGAAGCGGGGGAGTCCCTCAACATGGGCGACCCGGCCACCCTGGAGTTTTTCATGGAATACTGCAGAAAAAACTTCCCCGCGCGGGAATACGCTTTGATCCTCTGGGATCACGGCGGTGGGCCGATGGGCGGGGTGTGCTGGGACGAGCTGCATCAGATGGACCATCTGTCCGTTCAGGACGTGGCCAAAGCGGTCCGGTACGCGCTGTCCGGGGACAAGCTCAGCTGGATCGGCTTTGACGCCTGCCTGATGAGCTCCCTGGAGGTGGCCTGCACCCTGGCGCCGTACGCGGAATACATGATCGCCTCCCAGGAGACGGAGCCCGCCCACGGCTGGAACTACGTGTTCCTGAAAGGCCTGGAAAACGACGAAAACGGCGGTCAGACCGGCCGGCGGATCGTCGACGCCTACTTTGAACAGGAGGTGGATGGCGGGGACACGCTGACCCTTTCCTGCGTGGACCTGAGCAGAATCGGCGAAGTCAGCCGCCGGATGGACCCCTTCTTTGAACAGCAGGCCCTTCTGGTTTCGGAAGAGCTCTTTCCTCGCCTGTCCAGCCTGCGCATGCAGTCCCGGGGCTTTGGCAAGGCCGATGTTTTCTCCGAAAGCATCGCCTATGACCTGGTGGACCTGGCCGACCTGGTGACCCGCCTGGACGCGGAAAAAGGCGGGCCGCTCCTTCAGGCGGTCCAAAGCGCGGTGGTCTGCGCGCGCGCCAGCGTAGACGGGGCCTGCGGCCTCAGCGTATATCACCCGTTCCAAAACAAGCAGCGGTATATGGAAACCTGGCGCGACGCGTACACCGGCATGGAGGGAAGCCCGGGCTATGCTGGGTATATTTTCCGCTTCGGCTCCATGCTGACCTCCGATGAAATGATCGACTGGGGCGGCCTGCGGACACGCCTGGACGGGAAGGACGAGGGCGGTTATCATCTGTCTTGCCCGCTTTCCCCTGACCAGGCGGCCGAATTCGTGTCCGGCCGGCTGCTGATCCTGACCGGGTCGCAGTTCAACAACGGCGTGACGGATACCTTCAACCCCATCGGCACCTGCCCGGCGGTTATGGACGAAAACGGCGTGCTGCACGCGGATTATACCGGCCGCTCGCTCTACGCGGTGGCCGGCGAAGGGGAGGAACAGGAGCAGGCGGGTCCGCTGGGCTTTTACGAAACTGGCGAGGCGGACACCTGTGCCCTGCCCGTCATCCTGGCGCCGAAGGAGGGGGATAAGACCTATGTGCAGGGGATGCTCTATTTCCGCGGCGATCCTTCCGCCACGGAACCGGAGGTCGTCCGGTTCGCGCTGTACGACGAGGTCACCGGCATGTTTTCCGGCCGTATCCCCTTCCGGCCGGAGGATTACGCCATCTGCTACTTCCCCGAGCAGCACAAGGAGCTGCCCCGGAACCACGACCGGGGCACGCTGCCCGCTTTTCGCCGCTGGACGGAGTACACGGGCCGCATCGAATGGACCGGCTTCCCCATGGAAAAACCCTGGTCGCTTCGGTATTTTGACCTGCAGACCGGGGACAGGCTGTATGCCGTCTTCGAGGTCACGGACGCCCGGCAGAACACGTACTGCAGCTATCCCGCCGAACTCCCGAACTCGAACCTGACGGAGATCCCCGTGCGGACGGGCACGCTGGAAACGGAGACCTGCGACGTCTCCCTGTCGGCGCGGCTCAATCATTCCCCGGTCACCAGGGAGCTGCGGCTCAGCGTCACCGTGCGGAACCGCTGCGAGACGCAGGGAAGGTTTACGGTCGATGAGATCACTCTGAACGGCAGGCGGCGGGTCAGCGGGACGGTTTCGCTGACCCTGGAGCCGGGGGAGGAAAAATATCAGGAGATTGACGTCGCTGCAAGTGACTTTGCGTTGATGGAGGAAGTGCATTCCGTCCGGATGACAGTCACTTGCATCCCTGGAGAAGACTGGAGCGGGAAGACTGAATCCCAGATTTCCTTTGATCTGGAACCGGTCGATGTGACCGGCATTGCCCCGACCTGCCGGGTGCTGGCGGAGGCGGAAAACGAAAGCCTGCGCTGCCGCCTGCTGTCGCTGTACCGGGAACAGGACGGGGACATCATCTGCGTTTTGTGCGCGGAGAGCAGGCTTGAGGAGCAGGCGGACTATGCCATCGCCCTGAACGGGATCCAGGTGCAGTACGCTTCGGTCACCGTGCGTCCCGCCTGTGAGCAGATCCTGTACGGCAGGGTGCACAGCGAAATGCAGGCCGGCATGTGGGACAGCCTTTCCTTTGGAAACGTGATCAACTTCAACCGGAGCGTCGTGGTCAGCGAGGACCTGCTGCGGCTGCACGGATGCCGGGAGATCGAAACGGTCACCCTCGCCCGTTCGGCCGCCAAAACCAGCCGGGCGGAGCCGCTGATCCTCCGCCTGTCCGAACCCTGGCCGGTGCCGGACGCTTTCTGGCGGAACGAGGAATTCGGCTGGTACGGCGCGCTGGACGAGGCAAAGCCCGAAGCGGCTGGCGCGGTCACCCTGATCGACCGGCCGGATTACGCCATTTATCTGGAGAGCGTGTTCGCCGCGGACAACGGGGCGGCTTTCCAGCTGGCCCTGGAAAACAGGACGGACCTGTCGCTGGAGATTCGTCTGGATGACGTCCGGTTCAATGACCGGTCCGTCGGCAGTTACTGGTCTGCGGCGTGCGTTCTGCCGCACAGCACATACCTGCAGTCCCTCGCTTTTGCGACGGACATGGATCTGCCCGACCTTACGGATATTCAGGACTTTTCCTTTTCGGTAGCCGGGCCGCCGCAGGGGGAGGCCCCCTGGGTGCGGGTTCGGTTTGCTCCGGCCTTATCCCTGGGCAGCGGCGTGCTGGTGAAGGCCGGCGGGTTCAGCGCCGAATGCGCGCCGCTCCCCGAAGCGCCGGAACCCCTGCCGCTGGAAACCGGCGTCTGGTACCGGACGTCCGCGTACCGGCCGGAAGGATCGGACGCGGCCTTTGAGCGCGTGGACGGTGGAAACGAACTGCGCCTGATCCTGTACGCGGACGGCATCGCCGTATTTGACGACGGCGTGCGGCGGGAGGAATGCGTCTGGGGTATCCTTCCGGACGGAAGGATCCTGGCAAAGCGGTTTTTTGAAGCGTACATCGAACGGCGGGAGGAGCAGATCCTCCTGACGGACGGCAGCCGGGAATATCTCCTGGAGCCGGTATAAAGCGATCATCCACAACAGGCATGGGCTGCCGCGGTTTCCCGCGGCAGCCCATGCTGCATTTCGTTCATGATATTCCGTTTCCGGTCAGGCTGTCAGCTGCTTCTGCCGGATCAGCAGATTCCGGATCCGCTCAAAGTCGTCTTCTCCCTGCGCCGGGACCGCCGGAGCGGCCTTGCTTTCCGCCAGGGCGTCCGTATAGTCCTGGACGCTCTTCCGTATTTCGGCCAGCGCCGCCTGATCGGCGACGATCAGCTTTCCGGTCTGATAAACCGCGTGCGTCTCTTCCAGGACGTCGATCAGATCATCCAGCGTTTCTGCGCCGACAGTGCCCTCCTGGGCCTGCCGGAGGTAGGCGAGCAGCCTTTCTTCCAGCGCGCCGATGGTTTTCTGAATCCGGGCCGCTTCCTTTTCCGCCGCGAGGTCCTGCCTGGTCTTTTTCCGGTTTCTGAACGCTTTCCGGGCCCACAGCAGGCCGGCGGTCAGGAATGCCAGGGAAAAACTGACCGTGGCGGTGTCGGCGATGACGTCCTCGTTGATCCGGTTGTCCGAGCCGTCCCCGTGGGCGGGGTGCCAGAGGCCCCCGCTGCCAGAGCGGATTTTTTCAATGATTTCCGGCTGTATCCTGAGCCGTGCGCTTTCAGGGTTCATCAGATTCGCTCCTTTGATCGCATTGCATCAAACCCGTCCCGCGGCTCAGCCCTGGGAGTCCCCGCCCAGGAGATCGAACTCCAGTTCGATGCCGCCGGTTTCCAGCAGGATCCGGCCGTTGTCCAGGGCGGAAAAGACCCGGACGGCGTTGTCTTCCAGGCCGTATACGGTCAGCTTGCGGGTCTCCGGGTTGTACAGGCCGTGCAGGCTGTGCTCCATGTTCCCTTCATGCAGGAACACGTTGTAGCCGTATTCGTCGCCGATCTCGGAATCGTTCCAGGAGATGTCGGCGAAGGTCTCGCCGTCTTCGCTGCGCCAGAAGCCCTTGAAAGCGCCGATGTCGGTAAACACCAGGTCCGCGCCGTCCTGGCCGCGGCCGTCTTCCCAGGTCAGGCTTCCGGTGCCGTCAATCAGGAACATGGTTACCTGGTCCGGTTCGTCCAGGCCCTGGTACGCGTATTCGCCGCGAACCTCTTCGCCGGTCGCCGGGTCTGTGGAAAAGCTGTTTTTGGAGGAGGAAACGGACATAAGCGCGTCCTTTTCCTCATTGTAGTAACAGGAGTATTCCCATTCGGTGCCGCTGTAGGTGTAGGGGTCGGTGGATTTGACGTAGACCCGGTAGCCTTCCTCTTCATAGTTGATTTCCACCGTCGTGCCGAAGATCGACCAGTTGGTTTCAAACTTCTTGCCGCCTTCCGGCTGCGGGAACTCGTCCGCCCCCGCGGAAACGGCCAGCATCATGGCCATGGCGAGGATCAGCATCATACTTACGATTTTTTTCATCATTATTTACCTTCCTTTCAGTTTTCTGAAAATGATTTTTGTATCCCGCGGCCGCCGCCGCGCTTTCCCAGCATGGGTGGCGCCTTCCGCGGTGTTCCGGGCCCGTTTTCACGGGCTCACTCTTTGATACGGTCAGCGGGGCGCAGTGGCAGCAAAACGGCAGCTTCCCCGGCGCGGGAAGGATATCTCCGGGGAGGCCGGGCGGGAAACGGGTGCTTTACCCGTTACAGGACGGCTTCTTTCGAAGCCTGCATCTTCATGCCGATGCGGACGGCCCTGAGCAGCCGTTCCGCGGCGCTTTCGTAGCCCGCGGCGGCGTTGGCCATGGCGGCCTCCAGGCTCATGGGGCCGGATACGGTGGGCATGATGGTGCTCTCGCACAGGTCAAACAGCCCTTCCGCCCCCGCGCCGATGCCGCCGGCCAGCACGGCCACCGGGATGCCCCGTGCCGCGCAGCGCCCGGCGACGCCGGCGGGCACCTTGCCAAAACGCACGCTCTGGCCGTCGATGCGGCCTTCCCCGGTAATGACCAGGCTGGCGCCGGCCAGTTTTTCGTCAAAATCCACCGCGTCCAGCACGGCGTCGACGCCGCTTTTGAGCTTCGCGTTCAGCACGCCGCCCAGCGCGGCGCCCACCCCGCCGGCGGCCCCGGCACCGGGGAAGGAAGCGATGTCCCGCCCCAGGCAGGCGCTGACGGTCTTTGCGTACGCGGCCATGCCCGCCTCCAGTTCGTCCCGGATCGCCGGAACGGCCCCCTTCTGCGGGCCGTAAACCCAGGTGGCCCCGTTTTCTCCCAGCAGGGGGTTGGTAACGTCGCAGATCACAGTGATTTCCGTGTGCCGGAGGGCGGGCGCAAGGCCGCTGAAATCGGCCCGGGAAACGCGGGCAAGCTCCCCGCCGACGGGCCGGACCGGGCAGCCGCCCGCGTCCAGGAAACGGGCGCCCAGCGCCGTCAGGAGCCCCATTCCGCCGTCGTTGGTGGCGCTCCCGCCGATACCGATCAGGATCCTGCCGGCGCCCGCCGCGAGGGCCGCGGCGATCAGTTTCCCGGTGCCCAGGCTGGTGGTGCGCCGGGGGTCCCTGCGGTCTTCGGGCACCAGGGGCAGGCCGCTGGCCTGCGCCATCTCCAGCACGGCGGTGCCGTCCGCCAGCAGGCCCCATTCGGCGTTCCGGCGCTCAAACAGCGGGCCGGTGACAACGGTGCTCATCTTCCTGCCGCCCATGGCGCCCAGCAGCGCGTCCAGGGTGCCTTCGCCGCCGTCGGCCGCGGGGACGGAGACGGTCTGCGCGCCGGGAAAGACGCGGGCGGCGACCTTTTCCAGGATGCCGCAGCAGTCCATGGCGGACAGGGAGCCCTTGAACGAATCGGGCGCGAATACGAATTTCACTTTCTTTCACTCCATCCTTTCCGGCTGCTGTTCGGCGGCCGGTTCCGTGTCCAGCCGCTGGCGGGCGACCAGGTCCGCGAAATACCCGTTCTTTTTGATCAGGGCTTCATAGGTGCCCTCTTCGATGATGGCGCCCCGGTCCATCACCAGGATGCGGTCGCAGTTGCGGATGGTGGAAAGCCGGTGCGCGATGACGACGCGGGTGCAGTTCAGCCGGTCCAAAGCGTCGGAGACCTGTTTCTGCGTTTTGTTGTCCAGCGCGGAAGTGGCCTCGTCCAGGATCAGGATCCGGGGCTTGGGGGCGACGGCGCGGGCGATCATCAGCCGCTGCTTCTGCCCGCCGGAGATGCCGCCCTGGCCTTCGGAAATGATGGTGTTCATGCCCATGGGCATTTCCCGGATATCCTGGGCGATGCCGGCGATCTCCGCCGCTTCCCAGGCCTGGTCCAGGGTGAGCTGGGGGGCGGAGATGGTGATGTTGGAGAAGATGTCCCCCTGGAACAGCTGCCCGTTCTGGATCACGACGCCGATGTGCTTGCGCAGCGACCGGGGATCGATGTGCGCCAGGTCGTAGCGGTCGTAATAGATGGCGCCTTTTTCGGGCTGTTCAAAGCCCAGCAGCAGCCGCACCAGGGTGGACTTGCCGCAGCCGGTCCGCCCGACGATGGCCACGTATTCCCCGGCCTTGATGCTCAGGCTCAGGTCCTGGAGGATGTACGGGGAAGATTCGTCGTAGCGGAAAGTGATGTGGTTCATTTCGATGTGTCCGGTCACCCGTTCGACGGACTGCTTTTCTTCCGCCACTTCCGGTTCCGCCTTGAGGATCGGCTCCGCCATTTCCAGCACGGGCCGGATGGACGCCATGGATACGGCGATGCTGGTCAGGGCGGAGAAGGCGCCCATGACCCGCCCGTAGGCGGCGTTGAAGGAAAAGTACTGATGGTCGGCCACGCCGGAACGGATGGCCAGATAATACAGCACGACGGTGCCGATCAGCGAGACGGCGGTGACGATCACGCTGTTGATCTTCAGGAACAGGGGCGGGTTGTATTCCAGCCGGGCTTCCCTGGCGTACAGCCTGCCCCAGCGGGCGAAGACCCGCGTTTCCGAACCGGACAGGCGGATCTTCTGTACGCCGTTGAGCATGGCGTAGCTCATGCCGGCCTCATCCGCCGATAGCTTCATTTTCTGCCGGGAGATCCCGATCTGCAGGAAGGAAGCGGTCATGCTCAGCAGGACGGTGGCCAGGATGATCAGCAGCGAAGGCCAGACCAGGGCGGGGGCAAAGCTGAAGATCTGCCCCACGTACAAAAGGGACATCAGGCTGCTCAGCCCCACGGACAGGATGCTGTCAAGGATCGTGTGGCACAGGTTGCTGATGCTGGAGGCCCGGTTGGACAGCTCGCCCGAGGAATAATTGCGGAAAAAGCTCACCGGCAGGGACAGGATGCGCATCATGACCGACGCTTCCACGGCCTGGGAGGTTTTCGTGTTGATCCGGTCCATCAGAAGCGTCTTGACCAGGCCGATCATCTGGGCGGCAAACGCGCTGCTCAGCAGGAAGGAGCCCATGCCGATCAGCAGCTGCAGGTTCCGGCTGGTGCGCACCTTGCCCGTGATCAGGTTGTAGACCCGGGGCTCGATCATTCCCACCAGCTGCAGCGCCAGCGTGGCCAGGACGATCAGGATCAGGTCGCCGTGGGAAATGCTTTTTTTCATGTACCAGATCAGGTCGGGGATGCCCAGCTTCTTCATCGGCAGCGGCTGGTAAAAGCACAGCGCGTCCCGGGCGAAGAGGCCGGCGTTCCTGCGGGTGACCCGTCTTTTTTTGCCGGTCTGCGGGTCTTTAAAGTAGTAGCCGGACAGGACGCCCGGCATCAGGGCCACCGCGTTCCCGCTCTCCTTGAGGTACCCCAGCATCGGGCCGTAGGCGTCGTGCTGCCAGCCGTCCGTCAGCTCCACTTCCCGGATCATGATCCCGCTGGGCCGCAGCGCGTACGTCAACCGTTCTTCCGGCCTTTTGATATCCTCCGGTACGGGCGCCGCCTTCTGGTGGTATACCCGCAGAATATCGTCCAGCGCCGCGTCGGCGATGAGGCGCTCGTCCTCCAGCCGTTCCGCGTTCCATTTGTCCATGACGACGCTGGCCATGCGGAAAAAGGCGTCTTCCAGCACCCTCTGGTCCTGTTCGGTTCTCTGTTTGATCTGATCTTCAAACCAGCCCATTTTTCCGCCTCCTTTATTCCGAAGTGACCAGCTCGGTGTAGTAGCCGCCCAGGGCGTACAGTTCGTCGTGGGTGCCCCGCTCCACGATTTTTCCCTTGTCCAGGACGATGATCTCGTCGCAGTCCCGGATGGTGGAGAGCCGGTGCGCGACCACGATGCAGGAGATGCCCCGGTCCCGGACCGCCTTGACCAGCTCGTACTCCGTCCGGGCGTCCAGCGCGCTGGTGGCCTCGTCCAGGATGATGACGGAGGGATCCTGCGCCAGCACCCGGGCGATCTCCAGCCGCTGCCGCTGGCCGCCGGAGAGATCCCGCCCGTTTTCGGTCAGCTTGCCCTGATAGCCGCCGGGCCGCTGCATGATGTCGTCGTGCAGCTGGGCGTCCCGGGCCGCCAGGATCATCTCGTAATCGGCGATGGATTCGTCCCACATGCGGATGTTGTTGGCGATGGTGTCCTCAAACAGCACGATCTCCTGGTCCACCATGGCGACCGAGCCGGTGAACACGTTCCTGGGGATCTGGCTGAGCGGCTTCCCGTCAAAGAGGATTTCGCCCTCCCAGGGCTGGTACAAGCCGGTGATCAGCTTGCTGATGGTGGACTTGCCGCAGCCGCTGGCCCCCACGATGGCGATGCGGCTGCCGGATTTCAGGTGCATGGAAAAATCGGTGATGACCGGCGCGCCGAGCCGGGAATAGCCGAAGGTGACGTGATTGAGCACCACGTCCCCCTTCAGCTTGGAAACCTCGCCCTCCGGGCAGTCCGCGCCGTACCGCATCACCGGGTCGTCCGGGTATTCCATAACGTCCTCCACGCGTTCCATCTCCGAGCGCATTTCCTGGATGGTCTGTCCGGCGGTGACCAGCGTCGTCGCCGGCTGCATGAAGGACGTGAGCAGCCCCTGGAAGGTGGTGATCATGCCCAGCGAAAAATGCCCCTCCATGGCCAGGATGATGCCAAGGAACAGCACCGCATAATTGGAAACGGTGCTGATGAACTTGGGGATCAGCCCGACCCGGGCGTTGAGGGTGGCGAATTTGACCTGCTGGGTATTGACCGAGGCCTGATAGCCGCTCCACTTGCGGAAGAAGCCGTCCTCCGCCCCGGCGGCCTTGATGGTCTCCGTCATGCTGATGCCGGCCATGGTCTGGGAGATCAGCTTTCCCTCGTCCCGCATCTGGATCCGGGTCAGGTTGATCCGCTTGTTGGACAGATACCGGGCGACCAGCAGGTTGAGCAGCAGGGAGGCGATGCCGACCAGCGTCATCAGCGCGCTGTAGCGCAGCATGACCACCAGGTAAAACACCATCATCACGGTGTTGAGCGCCAGGGGAGCGACGGTTTCCACCAGGGTGCCGGCGATGGAGGCGTTGGTGCCCTGCCGCTGCAGGATATCGCCGGTCATGCGCTGGGAGAAAAACTCCATCGGCAGCCGGAGTACCTTCCACATATAGCCCGCGTTCCCCTCAATGGCCATTTTCCCGTTGATCTTGAGGCTGTAAATGGTCTGCGCCCATTTCACGATGATCTGGAAAATACTCAATCCCGCCAGCACGAACAGGAACGGGTTCACCCAGGCGGGCGCGAGGCCCGTCAGCAGCCGGTCGTAGAAGATGCGGGACATGACCGGGTTGATGACCTCAAACAGGTAGGCAATCACGCTGGTCAGAATGACGAAGGCCACGGCGGGCGCGGCGCCCCTGAGCCGCTTGCGGGCGAATTCCAGGGTGCTTTTGCGCTTCCCGGAGGGCACGAAGGCTTCCGTCGGCGCGAAGGTCAGCACGAGCCCCGTAAAGGCTTCGTCCAGCTCCTCCAGGGAGATCTTCACCAGCCCCCGGGCGGGGTCGTTGAGCACCGCCTGGTTGCCCTTGAAGCCGTCCAGCACGACAAAATGGTTAAAGTTCCAGTGGATGATGCAGGGCATGGGAACGTCCCTGCGCAGGGCTTCCGGTTCCGTGCGGTAGCCGTGCACCTCCAGCCCGTAATGCTGGGCTGCCAGGTAGATGTTTTTCATGTTGGAGCCGTCCCGGCTGACCCCGCAGTCCAGCCGCACCTGCTCCAGGGGAATCCATTTCTGGTAATAGGCCAGCACCATGGCCAGACAGGCGGCGCCGCATTCCAGCGCTTCCATCTGCATGATCACCGGCACTTTCGCCACCCCGTTCCGCACGGGCTGCTTCAGTTTCTTTTCCGGCATATCGCTTTCTCCAAACAGTCGGGTTAATCAGTTCCACAAAAAGCTGACGGGCGTGGTGGATTCCAGCACCAGCTGGGCGTCGTATTCGCCGTCCTTCAGCGGGATGTTCTCATTATCCATTTCGATGATGTAGCCGACCTTGTCCTCGTTGGTGAACAGCGAGTTGATCCGTCCCTGCTCGCCCGCGAAGCGCACGATCATGCCGGGGTGGACGGTGTCCAGCTGGTCCAGGGGCAGCGTGCAGGAAACGTAGGTGTAGTGTTCCGGCGCCTGGCCCTCCGAAGAGATGTCGAACGTTTCCACCTCCACCTTGACGGACATGACGTTTTCCATGGTGGCGGTGGAGGCGTAGATGATGAACCCGGCCAGCAGCACCATGATGGCCGCCAGCACCATCCACAGACTCGGACTGGTGACCCGGAGATAATCATGCAGTTCCTCCGGGGAAGAGATGCGGTCCAGGCTTTTTTTTCGAAACAGGTTTTCCATGATCAGGCGGCTCCTTTGCTCAGGTTCTTTTATTACTGTATCATCGGCAGGCCGGTTCCGCGGAGGGGACGCGGGCCAGCGCCGTTCCCGTCCCGACGCGGTGATATACCTGCCTTAAGCATACCACAATGCGGCGGCGCATGCAAACAAAAACATATATCTTTACAAACGAAAACGCTGTCCGGCGCGCGGAAAAATTTTTTTGGTTTCCTTCCTTGATTTTATGGCGGAAATGCACTAATATCATAGAGGGAGACCGGGGAACCGGTCCGTTTCCTCCGGCCCCGTTCCAGGGACCCGGATCACATTTGCAAAAAAAATTGCCCGGCTGACTGCCATCCCGCCCATGAGCTCCGTATAAATTCATGAAAGCATTCAGAAAGGAGTGATGATTCATGGAGCACAAGCTGAAAGCCCTGTTCGATTTCCAGAAGTTTGAGGGGAACCCCGCGCTCCAGGAAGTGATTGACGCCACGCATTCTCGCTATGCCGTGCAGGAACTGAGCCTGGACGAGCTGGAGTGGGTGGCCGCTGCGGGCGTACCGCAGAACAAGCTGTCCAAAAAGAGCGGGAAAAAGGATCAGGATGTCATCCGTTGATATCGAACGGATTTATACGGAATACAGCGGCAGAGTGATGGGCTATATCCGGGCCCGGGTGCGCGGCGCGGCGGACGCGGAAGACCTGCATTCGGAGGTCTTCGAGAAAGTCATGCGGAAGATCGACGGGTTTGACCCCCAGAAGGCTTCCATGAGCACCTGGATCTTTACGATTACCCGGAACACAGTGATCGATTTCTTCCGCCGGTCCCGGCCGGGAGAGGAACTGGATGAAAACCTGTCCGACGATTCGGAGCCGGACGAGAGCCTGCTGAGCGGCGAGACGCTGAGCGAACTGGCGGCTGCGCTCAAGCAGCTTCCCCAGCAGCTGATGGACATCATCGTGCTCAGGTATTATGACGGAAAACCGCTGACGGAGATCGCCCAGATCATGGGGCTGAGTTACGGCGCCGTCAAGCTGCGGCATCAGAATGCCGTGATGCTCCTGCGCAAAGCGCTGCAGGAGGATTGATGAAAACCGGCAGAAAGAGGCTTAAAAAGGGCCTCTTTTTGCTTCTGCTTCCCCCCGGAAGCGTCATTGCCGCAGAAAGGCCCGGAGCGCCGGCAGCCTTTCCCGGGTGACCCGCCGCCCTTCCTGATAGACCCGTTCCAGCTCGGACGGGTCTTTTTCCGTGTGACCGATGTTTAAAGGGCCGTCCGGGCGGATCACCAGGCAGGTCCCGTCCCGTTCCATCCGGTCGATTTCGTCCATTTCCCGGTTGTACATCTCGTGCCGCCGCGCCATGGCCCGGACGACGGCGGGATATTGCCGGAGCAGGACGCGCATCAGGGGCAGCAGGGCTTCCTTCCGCTTGCGGTATCCTTTGGGCTGGGTGAGCAGAAGGACATTCCGGTCATAGCCCTCCCGTTCCATGAAGGCGTAGGGCACGGCGTCCGCGATGCCGCCGTCCAGCAGGACATGCCCGCAGGCCTTCACCGGGCGGGACACCAGCGGCATGGAGGCGGAGGCCCGCATCCAGGCGATGTCCTCATCGTCCCCTTCCGCGCACAGGCGGTAGACGGCCTGCCCGGTCGTGACGTCGGTGGCGCCGATATAAAAGGCCATGGGGTTTTCCCGGTAGGCCCTCCGGTCGAACACGTCCAGCTCGTCGGGCAGCGCCCGGTAGCAGAAATCCGCGTCGTAGAGGTCCCCTGTGCGGAGCAGGGAGCGCAGACTCCCGTACCGCCAGTCCCGGCAGAAGCGCTTGTTGTAGCGGATGGGCCTGCCCGGCTGGCGGGATTTCAGATTGCAGCCGAAGGTCGCGCCGGCGGAGATCCCCGCCGCGCCGTCGAAGCTGATGCCCTCTTCCATCATCACGTCGATGGCCCCGCAGGTGAACATGCCCCGCATGGCCCCGCCCTCCATGATCAGCGCCGTCTTCATCCGTCCTCTCCTCTCCGGATCGTTTTCAGTCCTTTGTTCCCGAACGGAAATATACCATAAAACCGGGGTTTTTGAAAGCGGGTTTTCCGTTCAAAATCGTTTTTGCCGGAAAATATCCCCGGGCCGGACAAAAAGATTGAAAAAACCCGGGATTTGGGGTATAATGTCAAATGGCTTTTTATGCGGAGCCGATGGAGACGGACAGACGGAACGAGCGGGGAGAAGAGGAGAGCGGACATGAAGGAATTGGATCAGGACCGGCCGCCTGCGCAGGAACAGCGTTCCCCTGCCGGACCGGACGGCACAGCCGATGAAAAAGCCGACGAAAAAGAAAAGAAAAAAGAGCGGCGGAAGAAGTTCTTTTCCCGGCTCGCCAAGGTGATCACCGGGTTTGTCGTCGTCTCCCTGACGGCGACGGAAGCGATGATGTTCATTCTCTTCGGCCGGTCGGACCCCGTGATGGACAAGCCCTTCGGGCTGGCCGAGCGGGCGGCGGCCGGGGGCCTGCGCGTCCGCACGCTGGAGTTCATGTCCGGCGCCAACCGGCTCAAGGGCTACGTGATCCTTCCGGAAGCGCCCCGGGCGCTGATGCTGGCGGTGCACGGGGTCCGGGCCTCCTCGGACGCGCTGGAGCCGGTCATTGAGTACTTCGTCCGCCAGTCCTACGCGGTGATGACCTTTGACGGCACCGCTTCGGGCAGGAGCGAGGGGAGCAGGACGGTGGGCCTGCAGCAGCAGCGCTACGACGTCCGGGCCGCCCTCGCCTGGATCCGGCAGGATCCGCAGCTGAACGGCATGCCGCTGGTCCTGCTGGGCCACAGCGCCGGCGCCTACGGGGTCGCCGCCGAAACGCCCGCGTCGGGCGCGGTGGCGTCGGTCTGCGTGTCCGGTTTCGATTCGCCCCTGGGGACCATGCATTACTGGGCGGAGCATTACGCGGGCGCCCTGACCAACGTCGAGTATCCCTTCCTGTGGATCCGGGAACACGCCGCCAAGGGCGGCGACGCGAACGTCTCCGCTTCCCGGATGCTGACCTCCTGCGGCGTTCCCGCGCTGGTCGTTCACGGGAGCGCCGACGAGGTGATCGCCACGCAGATCAGCCTGTACCAGGCCCTGCAGGAGCATCCCGGCGCCAACGTCAGCACCCTGTTCATCAGCGATCCGCGCCATCGCGGCCATTCCGATATCCTGGTGGCGGACAGCGGGCTCAATACCGCCCTGCTGGACAGGATTTCGGCTTTCCTGTCCCCCTATGTTCCGGGCGGACGGGCATATCTTACCGGCGAAAGAAGGCTTGATGCACCTCATGGTTTCTAAGCAGCTGGGCGGCCACAGGACCATCAACGGCTATGTGCGGGACAAGCTCCGCCGGATGCCGGACAGCGGGCTGACCTTTGACAGGCTGTTCGGGCTGATGTTTTCCGAACAGGACAACGTGATGCTGGAAAGCAGCAGCGGCTACCGGATCAAGGAAGTAACGTACGGGGAATGCCGTCTGTCCACGCTGAAAAAGGCGGCGTGCCTGCGGGAACGGTTCCGGGACCTGCCGGAGGACGCCGTGATCGGCCTGTACATGGAAAACAGCCGGGACTGGATCGAAACGTTCTGGGCCATCCTGCTGAGCGGCTTCTGTCCGCTGCTGATGAACCTGCGGCTGGATCACGCAAGGCTGGAGCAGACGCTGGAAGCCATGCGGGCCAAAGCGGTGATCGCGTCCGGCGAGGCCGCCTTTTCCGTTCAGACGGTGGATGTTTCGGAGCTTTCCCGGGACGTGCCGCCCATTGAAAACGTCCGGGCGGGAAGCGTGATCCTGCTCATGTCCTCCGGCACGTCGGACCATGTCAAAACCTGCGCCTACACCGCCGACGCCTTCCGCGCCATGATCGAGGACAGCTACCAGATCGTGCTTCGCTGCCCGCAGATCAAAAGGCATCACCGCGGCCGGCTCAAGCTGCTGACATTCCTGCCGCTGTACCACGTCTTCGGGCTGGTGGCGGTGTATATCTGGTTCGCCTTTTTCGCCAGGACCTTCGTGCTCCTGGGCAGCATGAGCCCCAAAACCATCGTCAACACCATCCGCCGGCACGGGGTGACGCATATATTCGCCGTGCCGCTTTTGTGGAACACCGTGTACGACCAGGCCATGCGGACGATCCGCCAGCGGGGGAAAGACACCGTGCGCCGGTTCGAAGCGGGCGCGCGGCTCGTCTCCCGCGTTTCCGGCGTCCCGGGGCTGCGCAGGCTGGTGCCGGTGCTTTTGTTCCGCGAGGTCCGGCAGAACCTGTTCGGGGACAGCATCCGCTTTCTCATCAGCGGGGGCAGCGAGATCCGGCCCGAAGTGCTGTCCTTCTTCAACACCATCGGCTACCGCATCGCCAACGGCTACGGCATGACGGAAATCGGCATCACCTCGGTGGAGCTGTCCGCCGATCCCCGGGTGCTGAACAGCGGTTCCGTGGGCCGGCCCTTTTCGTCGGCCGAATACCGGGTCGGGGAGGACGGCATCCTCTGGGTGCGAAGCCGCGCCATGGCCTGCCGCATTCACGACGGCAGCGGGTGGACGCAAACGGAAGGGGAATGGTTCCGCACGGGCGACCTGGCCGAATGCCGCTGCGGCCGGTACTATATCCTGGGCCGCAGCGACGACCTGGTGATCGCCCCGAACGGGGAAAACCTGAACCCCAACCTGATCGAAAGCGGATTGCGCGTTCGGGGCGTCAAAGCGCTCTGCCTGATCGGCGTACAGGAGGAGCAGGGGATGAAGCCGGTGCTGCTGGTGAATCCCGATTTCCCCCTGCCCGGGGACGGGCTTGCAGGCGTAAAGAACGCGCTGACGGAAGCCCTGCGGGCCGGCGGCACGGACCGGCAGATCCAGTCCGTGGTTTTCGTCCGGGAGCCCCTGATGCGGGAGGACGAAATCAAGCTGAACCGCGCCCGGATCGCCCGGCGGTACCGGGACGGGGAATATACCGTTCTTTCTCCGGAGCGCGGCGCCTGGGAGGGCGGGGAGGAGCTGCACGGGCAGGTCCGCGCCCTGGTCGCCCAGGCGACGGGCAAGCCGGCGGAGGAAATCGGGGACGACGCGGACTTTTTCCTGGACCTGGGCGGCACCAGCCTGGACTATTTCGGCCTGATTTCCCAGCTGCAGGAAGCGTACGGCGTACCCTTCCCCGTGGCGGAAGGGGAAACGCTGACCACGGTCCGCGCCCTGTCCGAATATCTTGTGCGGACGGTGAACGCCGATGAGTAGATTCGTGCAGCTGTTTGTCCGGCTGACGGGCTTTCTGCCCCAGTTTATCTGCTTCCGGACCAAAGTGACCTGCGAGGACCGCGAAACCCAGAGCCGCTTCCTTCACGGGCCCGTGATCATCGTGTCCAACCACACGTCCGTGTACGATTACGCGGTGATGCTGTTCGTGTTCTTTACCAGGACGCTCCGCTACCAGATGGCGGAGGTGCTGTTTCAGAAAAAGGTGCTGGGCGCCTTCCTCCGGCTGATGGGCGGTATCCATCTGGACCGCTACGCCCACCGGTACGGCTTCATGGAGCAGTCCCTCCAGATCCTGCGCAAGGGCGGCGTGGTCGGGATATTCCCGGAGGGCCGGCTGCCCGTTGAGGGGGAAACGCCGCCCATCGCTTTCCAGCCCGGGGCCGCGTACCTGTCGCTGGCCAGTGGCGTAAAGATCATTCCCGTCTGGACCAACGGTTCCTACTTCCGCAAAAAGCGCGCCCGGGTGGTGATCGGGACGCCGCTGACGCCGGAGATGTTTTCCGGCCTGTCCGTCCCGGAGAAGGAAAAGATCGCGCTGTATACCGACGCGATGCGGGAAAAGATTATTCAGCTGAAGGAGCTTGCCGATGAATGACCGGGCGCCTGACAATTACCTGGTGTACGACTTTGTGCGGGCCACGGCCCTGCCGGGGCTGCTCTGGTTCCGGCCCAGGCGCCTGTACGCCGATCAGGAGGCGCGCAAAAGGATCCGGGGCGGCGCCATCGTCATCGCCAACCACATGGGGCATTTTGACCCGGTTTACCTGATGATGGCCATCTGGTACCGCCGGCATCATTTCGTCTGCACCAAGGAGTTTTTTGAGGGACGGTTCAGCAGCTGGCTTTTCTCCCGGTTTCACTGCATCCCCATCGACCGGGACAATTTCTCCATGGAGTCCCTGCGGCGGATCACGGACGAGCTCAGGGCCGGCCGTCTGGTTTCCCTGTTCCCGGAGGGGCGGATCACCGCTTCCTCTGATGTGGCGCCCTTCAAGTCCGGCATGGTGCTGATGGCGATGAAGAGCGAAACCCCCATCGTGCCGGTCTATATCTGCCCGAGGAAGCACTGGTACAGCCGGCTGACGGTCTGCATCGGCAGGCCGCTGGACGTGATCGCCGAAATGGGCGGCCGCCCATCCCTGGCAAAAATGAACGAAGTGGCGGCCCTGCTGGAAGAAAAAGAGCGGGAACTGATCGCGCTGGCGGAACAGGCGGGAAGGTGAGAAGATGGAAATCGAGTACGCGCAGCTGATTAATTCGTTTGTCAGCACCGAAGGCCGGGACGGGATCATGACCAACTATATCTACTACAGCGTGCTGGTCGTTTTCAAAAACGGAACCAGGAAGATCGTGGAAGACATGGCGCAGAACCTCGGCTTCCTTCTCCCGTATATCCGGACGCCGCAGGACACGCTGAGGGAGCTGCAGGAAACGGTCCGGGGGCTGCGGGAAGATCTGAACGGCCTGGCTGACCGGAAGATCAGGTATTTTGTGGATACGCTCTTTCCGCTTCCGGATGTCCTGGGCATGCGGGAGACGGAAGCCAGGAAGACGCTGGAGCAGGCCGGGTTCATCTGGCACCCTGTCATCCGGTATCCGAAGGGCACGCCGGAAAGCGGCGTCGTCCGGGCCTGCGTCAGGAACGATGAACACTTCAAAACGGCGGATGTGACGGTGTTTCACCCGGTGCCGAAGGTGCTGGGCCTTCCCCGGGAAGAGGCGCTGAACGCCCTCAAAAAGGCCGGGTTCACCGCGAAAACAGAAAAGCAAATCGTGTCGGGCCGGGAAAACGACCGGGTGCTGGCCTGCGTGAGGGCCGATGAGTTTGAAATGAAGGTCACCCTCACCATAAGCGCGGCGATACCGGAAACGAAGGGGCTTCCCCTGGAGGAAGCCAGGCGGCTGCTCAGGCAGCAGGGGTACACCGTTCGGGAAGAAGCGGTCCCGGGGCTGTCAGACGCCGGGAAGGTGGTTTCCTGGGAGGATCTTGGTGAGAACACGATCCGGCTCAAATACGGCATCCCGGATACGGTGGTGTGCAGGCAGGCGGACCTCGAATGGAGCCATATGCAGGGGTCTGTGGGAGACCAGTACGCGGCCAAAGTGGTTTACGTGACCAAGGCGCGGAAGATGGTGATCACCATCACCGGCTGGACGGGCGTGAAGACCAGGCACCAGATCTGCGGCGTAACGGCCAAGGAAAGGATCCGGCAGGGCGAACTGAAGGTGAGTCTGTTTTCCACCCTGGAACCGGAACAGGAATGCGAATTTGACGTGACCATGACCAATGTGCGCTACGAGGACCTGCCCGGCAGCCTGGCTTTCCAGGTGGAGACACAGTACGGCCTGATGAAAAAGAAGGAAACCATTTCTTTTCAGCTGAAGCTGCAATGGACGTGACTCCGGGCAGCGGTTCCGTGATCTGCGCGGAATCCCGCTGAAAGAGCAGACGGGATCCGCCGAAAGGAAGGGAGACAACCATGATTTATACCGGTTCCGCGGACGCGTTCCGCAAATATACCAGCCCGGAAACATTCGCGGGCATCGTGGACGACGGCGACCTGTGCCGGATGTGGCAGCGCTGCGCGAAAGCGTATGCGGAAAGGACGGCGGTGGTCTATGACGGCGCTTCTGTGACCTTTGCCGGGCTGGACAGCCAGGCCGCCGGCCTGCGCGGCGCCGTTGCCGCCGCCGGCTGCGGGCTTCAGGACCGGGTGGCGGTGCTTTGCGGCAACTCCATCGATTTTGTCCGGGCGTTCCTGGCCGTCGTCACCGCGGGGTGCACGGCGGTGGTGCTGCCGCCCCATCTGGATGCCGGCGCGGTATACGGCTGCTGCAGGCTGTTCGGCGTGAAGGCACTGGTCTGTCAGGAAGCCCTGCTGCCTAAATGTGAGGTGCTCAAAACGCAGGCGCCGGACATCCCGGTGCTGACGCCGGACAGCGCGGCCGCGGAAGCCGTGTCCGTCCGGGAAGTTTCCTCCGCCGATCCGTGTGTGATCATGTTCACCGGCGGCACCACCGGCAAAAGCAAGGGCGCCCTGCTCAGCCACGCCGCGGTCACCCAGGGCGTGATGAACGGCTGCTACGGCATCCGGGAAATCTTCGGGCAGCGGTATCTGCTGGCCCTGCCCCTGTCCCACGTGTTCGGCCTGATCCGCAACCTCCTGACGTCCCTGTATACGGGCAGCACCCTGATGATCTGCAAATCCAACCAGGACCTGTTCCGGGACATCGCTTCCTTCCGGCCCACGGTGCTGGTGCTGGTGCCGGCCCTGGCGGAAATGGCGCTGGCGCTGTCCCGCAAGTTCGGGCGGAACATGCTGGGCGCGGACATGCGCACCGTCATCTGCGGGGCGGCCGCCGTCCCCCAGTTCCTGGTGGAGGAATACAGCAAGCTGGGGATCGACCTGTTCCCCGGCTACGGGCTGACCGAATCGGCCAACCTGGTATCCGGAAACCCAGAGCCGATGAACAAGCCCGGCTCCGTCGGCCTGCCCTTCCCCAATCAGGAGCTGCGGCTGGTGGACGGCGAACTGTGGCTGCGGGGGCGGAACATGCTGACCGCCTATGTGGGCACTGAAGAAAAGGCGTGGACGGAGGATCAATGGTTCCGCACCGGCGACCTGGCCCGCGTGGACGAGGACGGCTTCCTCTACATCACCGGCCGGACCAAGGAAATCATCATCCTGGACAACGCGGAGAACATCTCCCCCGCGGAACTGGAGGCCCGCTTTAACGAGCTGCCCTGCATCCAGGATTCCCAGGTGTTCGAGGCGGCGGCGGAAGACGGGAAGCACATCCTGGCGCTGGAGGTCGTGCTGCGCGCCTCCGAGGCGGCGAAGCTGGGGGACGACCCCAAAGGGACCGCGCTTCAAATGCTCTGGGAAATCAACCGCAGGCAGCGGCCCGCGGAACAGGTGGCGCGCATCGTGATCCGGGATCAGGATTTCGAGCGTTCACCCAGTATGAAGATTGTGAGATACAAACGATGAAAGCGGACAGAAAGCAAATCCTGGAAAAGCTTACCGAAATCATTCTCTTCGCCGACGAAACGGCGCGGGAGAGATGCCCGGTGATGGATGAAAACACCCGGATCCTGGAAGACCTCGGGTTTACCTCGGTGGCGATGCTCTATATGGCGGTATCGATCGAAGAGGCGTTCAACGTCCGGCTGGACGACGTGAACGTCTGGGACCTGCACACCCTGGGCGACGCGGTCCGCCTGATCGAAA
Organism: uncultured Clostridia bacterium; assembly: GCA_946409855.1. Taxonomy (GTDB): domain Bacteria; phylum Bacillota; class Clostridia; order Christensenellales; family Aristaeellaceae; genus UBA4246. The sequence goes on from CAMJXZ010000004.1 coordinate 28,063, forward strand.
GGAAAATGGCATGAGGTGGTGGCCGGCCGCCTGCCGCTTTGGGGACCTGGTCCGGGTGCAGACCGGTTCGGTCTGGCATTACGGGGTATACCTGAGCGACGACGAGGTGATCCAGTTCGGCCCCCCGCCCCGGGGCGAACTGACGCCGCCCGGACAGATCCGCGTGTGCAGCACAAACATCGAGGATTTCGCGGGCGGGGACACGGTGGAAGTAGCCTTGCTTTCGCCCCTGGAAAAGCTGCGCCGCCTGTCCCCGAAGCGGACGGCGGAAAAGGCCCGGGCCAGGCTGGGGGAAGGCGGGTATGACCTGCTGCACAACAACTGCGAGCATTTCGCCATGGATTGCGTGTTCGGCCGCCCGTCCTCCGGGCAGGCGGAGGCCGCCCTGTCCGTCAAAGGCAGGCCCGCCGAGGTCTGGCTGTCCCGGATCCCGGAAACGCTGCCGGATCGGGCGGTTGTGCCCGATGAACGGGAGCGGGAAATCCTGGAAACCCGGGACCCGGTGCTCAAACGGCAGCGCAGGTGGGACTGGGAAGTACTGTCCCGCCTGGTCCAAAGCCGCTTCAGCACAGGCCTGGGCAGCCTGGGCCTTGAAAAAAACCAGCACGGGAAATGGGTCAGCCCCCGTCTCTTTGTCTCCCTGGCCCACAGCGGGGACTGGGTGGCGGCGGCCGCGCTGGAGGAACCCGTCGGGGTGGACATCGAATTGTGGCCCGGCGGGGACCGGGCGGGCCGGAAAGCCCTGTCCGCCCGGATGCTCACCCGGAAGGAGCGCGGCCGGTACGCTTCCCCGGAGCTTCCCGAAACGCTGGCCCTCTGGACCCGGAAGGAGTGTTTGTTTAAGCGCATGGACGGTTCTTCGTTTGAGCCCGGGAAGATCGAAGCCGGCGACCCGACCGTGCGGACGTTTGTCCTTGCGGGCGTTGGGTTCGTATCGGTCAGCACCCGGAGCGGGCGGCCGGTCCGCCTGCGTCTGTGGGACGGCGGGGAAGTGCGGGACGCGGACGTCCGGGAATGGAGCATGCCGTGATCAGGGGGATACTTTTCATCCTGGCCGGCGCGGCCCTGGTGTTCCTGGTGCTGCCGGCGCTGTTCCTGGTGCTGGCCCTGAGCGCGCACCGGAACCCGGCCGATTTTGATCAGGACCCGGCGTCCATGGACCATACGCCCTATGAAGCCCGGAAGGCGGAAATCCTGAAGGGTGTCCGGACCGTCCGGCAGCGTCCCTGGCAGGAAACCGGCCTGACCGCGGCGGACGGCGTGCCCCTCAGGGCCCTGTGGCTGCCGGGCGGGCAGAAAACGGCGATCCTGCTGCACGGGTACTGTTCCACCCCGTTTAACAACTACTTCCTCATCGCCGAGGTCTTCGCCCGGCAGGGCTGGAGCGTGCTGATGCCCTTCATGCGGGGGCACGGCAAAAGCGGGGGCAGGACGACCCTGGGCCCGAAGGAAGCGCAGGACGCGCTTTTATGGGCGGCCTGGGCGGCCGGGCAGCCGGGATGCGGCGATGTGGCCGTCTACGGGATGAGCATGAGCGCGGCGGCCCTCCATTTCGCCGCGGACGGCCCCTGGCCGGACAAGGTGCGGGTGCTGATCGCCGACGCGGGCTACCACGACCTGACGCAGCAGATGAAAAGCCTGCAGCAGATGAAATACGTGCCCAAGGCCGCGATCATCCCGCTGATCCGGCGCTTCGCCCGGTGGATCCTCCGGGTGGACTTCGGAACGGACGGGCGGAGCCATCTTGAGCGCGCCCGGGTGCCGATGTGCTTCCTGCGGGGGATGCTGGACACGAGCGTTTCCCCGGAAACGGTGCTGGAGGCCTATCAGGCCTGCAGCGCGCGCAAACTGCTTTTGACCGCGGAGGAAGCGCCGCATACCCTTGCCTTCATGGCCGGGGGGGAACCGCTTCAAAAAGCGCTGTTTGAATTTATCAACGAACAAATGATTCAGGAGGAACCGGAACAATGAAACACTTTGTCATCATGGCGGACGCGACCTGTGACCTGGGAGAATCCCTGCGGGAGCAATACGATATCGTCGTCGTGCCGACGCACATCCTGCTGCCGGACGGCCGGGATATCCCCTCCTTCAGCGAATGGAAGGAGTTCAGCCGGGAACAGTTTTACGCCGATCTGAAGGCCAATCCGGACGGCTTCACCACGTCGCCCCCCAATGTGGCAGAGTTTGAAAAAGCCTTTGAGCCCTACGCCGAAAAAGGGGAAGACATCCTGCTGCTCACCATTTCCACCGGCATCAGCGGCACCTACAATTTCGCCCTGCAGGCCAAGAAGGAAGTGGAACAGAAATACCCGGGCGTCAGCATCCGCTGTGTGGACACCCTGCGCTACGGCCCGGCGGTCGGCCAGCTGGTGATCTACGCCGCCCAGAAGCGGGCCGAAGGCCTGTCCCTGGACGAGACCGCGGATTACATCGAGAAAAACAAGAACTGCATGCACCAGGCCGGCTGGCTGGACGACCTGTCCTTCGTGGCGAAAAAGGGGAGGATGACTCACGCCAAGGCCTTCTTCGGCACCCTGGCCGGCATCAAGCCCATCGGCGAGTTCGACTATAACGGCCTGACGACCGTCATCGGCAAGGCGAAGGGCGCCAAGGCGGCCTACAGCCTGCTGATGAAGTACATCGAGAAAACCATTATCCGTCCGGAGGAGCAGTCCATCGTCATCGCCCATACCTGCCGGCAGGCCCAGGCGGAGATTTACCGGGATATGATCGTGGAGAAATTCCATCCCCGGGATATCCGGATCAGCGACGTGTTCCCCATGTGCGGCATCAGCATCGGCCCCGGCCTGATGTGCGCCTACTACATGGGCACCGAGATCAGCCAGGGCCTGGTCAATGAGCGGAAGATCATTGAGGAATGCCTGAACAAAGGGTAACTGTTCAGTCAAAGACTGAACAGTTACCGCAGGGGGGTCTTGCGACCCCCCTGCGGAACCCCCCAAACGGATTTGCCTCTCGCCCTTACAGGGCTCCCGGGCGGCAAA